>NZ_CP092588.1:900000-1196206 GCF_023920225.1 Vibrio gazogenes | reverse complement strand
TATTCTGGTTGGTGCAGGTTGTCCTGAGCATTATGGGCAATTTTTTCTAATGTTTTGCTCAGTTGGTTTAGTTCGGCTTCGTCAATATTGATGAGCATACAATGTCTGACGTGCAGCACTCTTTCTTCTATCTGCTTTAAAAGTTCTTTGCCACTGTCGGTTAAATGGACAATTCGGGCACGTTTGTCGTGTGGACAACAGTGGCGCTCGATAAGCATTTGGTCTTCAAGCAGCTTTAAGGTTCTCATCAGTGAACCGAGTTCGATTTCAAGTGCGTCAGCCAGTATTTTTTGGCTGACCCCATCGCCGAGACGCTGGAGCTTCCAAAGGGCAACCCAACGGCTTTGGGTTAATCCGAGTGGTGTAAGCTCCTGATTTGCGAAACTCTTCCACAAACGAGCAGCTCGGGCGAGTTGTTCGGCAAGCGATAAATTCTTCAGAATATTCAGATCATCGACCATGGTGGATTGTCTCAATGATTAAGCGTGCTCCGCAATATATAGTAGTTAGCAGGCTAAGTAAATATTTTTGATTCAAGTCACAAAAATTAATGTTAAATCTATTGATAAGAAACTGAATTCATTGGTGTTCTGTTATCCACTTCACAGGGTGAGCGGGAGACATTTGAGTTAGGGAGTGTATCTCACTAAATTGGTTTCATATTTGGATTGTTACTGTGGTGACTCAATAATCTGCGCTTGATGAGATTATGTGAGAATGATGCAGGCAAAACCTAGCTTTCCTGAAGTGCAGCTTCGGGAGCTAGGTTTTTTTATGGATGTTCGGTTTTCATGGGAGCTTGGTTTTTATAGAGATAGATTTTTATGAAAACAGGCTTTTATGAGGACATGTTGCCCGTGTTGTGGGTTGCGATGTCGGCCGCGGTTTTGATCCGAATTGAATCACAGCAATATTGTTACATGTGATATGAACAGCTCGTCGTCTGGCTCGGTAAATTTGATGGTTGAGTGTAGACGCCGAGGATGAATTGATATCCAATCGATGAAACGGAGAATACTTCAAATGAAAAAGAACCGCATTTATATGCTGGCACTCGCACTTGTGGGGTTGAGCTGTAATGTGTCTGCACATGAGAATACGATAGTGGAAATTAAAGATGGCCTCATGCAAGGGGTTCACAATGGTTCGGTTATTTCTTACAAAGGAATCCCTTATGCGCAGCCTCCCGTCGGAGACTTACGCTGGCGAGCGCCGCAACCTGTGACGGCTTGGGATGGTGTTTTACAAGCGAAAGATTATGGCAGTGACTGTATGCAAGTCCCTTTCCCGGGCGATGCTGCACCACTCACTGGCACGCTGTCTGAAAATTGCCTCTTTTTGAATGTTTGGCAACCCGCAGAGCCTAGCCGGACATTGCGTCCTGTGATGGTATGGATTCACGGTGGTGGTTTTGTCAATGGTGGCTCTTCCGCTGCAAATTATGACGGGACGTCTTTTGCTCAAAACGGAATTGTCATGGTCAGTATCAATTATCGTTTGGGACGTTTCGGCTTTTTTGCCCATCCGGCCTTGACAGCAGCAAATCAAGATCCGGCGCTGGGCAATTACGGACTGATGGATCAGATTGCGGCATTACAATGGGTGCAAGACAATATCGCTCATTTTGGCGGGGATCCAAATCAGGTCACGGTTGTTGGTGAGTCTGCCGGAGGCTTGTCGATTCATGGACTTTTAACGTCACCGTTGGCTGAGAACTTATTTGAGCGAGCGATTATTCAATCGGGAGCTGGTCGTCGTAATTTCAGCGACCGCTATCTGAGCCATGAGAATCAATTTGGTCAAACCTCTGCTGAAACCGCTGGATTGCTATTTGCACAGAAGTTTCATATTGAGGGGCAAGGGCAAAGTGCATTAGATGCTTTGCGGTCGCTACCCGCTGAAGATGTTGTCGGTGATTTGAGCATGATGAATATGGATAGTGAGACATACACCGGCCCGATGATTGATGGCACATTGATCACCGACCATCCTCAGAATATATACAACGCCGGGCGAGGGCTGTCTGTACCACTCCTGTTGGGGGCGACAACCTCAGAAATTCCCGTTTCATCTCCCTTTGCCGAATGGCCTGAAACCATCGATCAAGCATTGTCTATTTTTGGTCCGGTGAAGGCTGAAATTGCGAAGTATGCCTATGGTGTCACCCCAGAGACTCCTGTCACGAAGCTGGTTTTGGATATCATCCGAGATACGGGGATGGTTGAGCCTGCTCGCTTTGTGATGAAAGCTGCTGAGTCGCAGGGGCAATCCGTTTATGGTTATCGCTTTGGTTATATCGCTGACGTCTTGAAACCAACCTCGGAAGGGGCGGACCATGCCAGTGATATTGTTTACGCATTCAATACTTTGCGTGCTCAATATCATGATGCAGTGACTGACGCTGATCAGGCAATGGCTGAGCTGATGCATCAATATTGGGTTAACTTTATTCGCAATGGCAATCCGAATGGTCCTGATGTTCCGCATTGGTCTCATTACCGGAGTTGGGCGGACAATCTGATGATGTTCTCCAATGAGGGCGCAGATCAATCCGGCATGGTCTTTGATCCTTGGAAAGTTCGCTTGATGCTGATTGAGTCAATCCAACCATCGTTGTGATGTGTGACAACTGTCATATTGACCTATCATCAAGTCATGAAAAAAGCGCACCGGGAGGTGCGCTTTTTGTTCAACCCATGAGCATGTTTAACCCATCATTAAAGTTTAAAACGTCCGACAATGTTGATGAGGTTATGGTTAACATTGTTGATGCTTTCCATGCCTGACAGTGACTTCTGCCCATTCTGATTTAATTCATTGACGATATCATTCAGTGCAGACATGTTGCGACTAATCTCATGAGTGACGCTGCTCTGTTCTTCTGCCGCAGTAGCGATCTGAGAACTTAAGTCATTAATTTTGTAGATGAATTCGGTCATTTTTTCTAGGCTGACTGCCACATTGTCAGAGCCTGTTGAAGTCTCTAGGCAGCGTTCTTTGGTATGACCCATCGACTCGACAATGGTTTCGGTTCCTTTGAGCAGGTGAGACAGTGCCTCTTCTATCTCTTCAGTGCTTTTCTTGGTTCTGCTGGCCAAATTTCTAACTTCATCTGCAACAACGGCAAACCCGCGTCCTTGCTCTCCGGCCCTTGCTGCTTCTATAGCGGCATTGAGTGCCAGTAGATTCGTTTGCTCTGCAATACTGCCGATCACGGTCAGAATGGAATGGATACTCTGGGTCTCATTGTTCATATTTTGAATGTGAGTTGAAGAGTTCTCAACATCATCCATTAATGCAGAGACAGTATGTTGAGCTTGGGTCATGATTTGTCTTGATTCAGTACTGGTATCATTAGCCTGTTGAGTCAAATTGGCCGTATTGGCAGCATCTGATGCCATCGACTCGGCTGTTGAATTCATCTCTTCAATGGCGGTGACCACTTGTTCCGTTTCGACGACATGGCTGTTGAGGATCTCAGAGTTGTGTTCAGAGAGTTGTTTCATATCTCCGATATTGGTTTGCAGCTGACCGGATGCGCTTTGAATTTCCAGCATCATTTCCTGCAAGCTACCAATGAACTGATTTATTCCCCCGGCAATTTGTCCCAGATCGTCATTGGAGTTAACTTCCAAACGTTGGGTCAGATCGCCATCACCACTAGAGAGACCGGCAATCATATTTTTAAGTGCAATAATGGGGCGATATAAGATTTGAATGACAAAAAAGGCGATGATCAAACTCACGATAGTGGCAATGATGGTCGTCGTAATGGCTGTGTGTTTTGCCGAGTTCAGTCCTTCATAAGCAATCGCTTTATTGAGACCGATCATGAAATACCAGTTTTTATTGGCAACCTTAATCCGATGACTAAATAAAATTTTATCCTGCCCGTTCAGTGCATAATCTTGCACGGTCTGCTCTTGCTGGACGGCTTTGGTCACGACGTCTTTGAACCAATCGAAGTCAGTACCTTTGTCTCCGGGTTTGATGGTATTAGAAGATGAAGCCAGCACGGTCGTGTCTTGATTTAAAATGACAGCGACGGACCCTTCAAGGTCGTTTGACTTTTTAACTAACTGACTCAGAAAGGTAAGCTTCATATCAACACCGATCACCCCATCTTTTATTTTCTGGACAATACTAATCCAGTAAACATCAGGATTAGCTTCATCAGGATAGGGTTCGGTCATGGACGGATTGACCGCACTCCGGCCATCTTTATAGTAGCTTACGGTGCGGATATCTCCGCTGTACTTATGATCGGGCCAGGCTTCACTGGTCTGATTCCAATACGCATCTCCGGTCGCTTCAAACCCGATGAATGAGCTGCCGGTATTGAGCATGGTCGCAAACATTTTGGTTTGATTGATATAGTCTTGGGGAGACTGGCCAGGGAGGGAGGTATCTTTATACATTTCACCGATACCTTTTATGCCTTGCACTTTTTCGCTGATGAACTGGGCAACCAAATCGGCTTTATTCGCCGCGTAATCTTTTCCGGATGCCGTGATCAATTGAGAAATTGCCTCAGCTTGTTTGATATATGATATATAGCTGGAAATGGATACAGATGCACCAACGAGTAACATCACTGAAATCAGTAATACTTGTTTAAGTCCGTATTTTTTCATATTGAATCCTTCCGGATAGTTGTTCTAATGATTTTTTCGGCGTGGCTTATTCAAAGTTTAGTATTATTTCTGATAATTAAGTAATTTGTGTGACATAAACCTGAAGAATATTCTCCTCAGGTTTATGATTATGTGGGATGGACTTGATTAGGCTGATTTCAGGTGTTGCTGAAGCAGGTAGGTTGCGATGTCTTCAATGGTTAAAACCGGTAAGTCATGTTGGTGGCTAAAACGGATAATCTCCGGTGTTTGTGCCATCGTGCCATCTTCATTGGTCACTTCACATAAAATGCCCGCGGGTTGTAGCCCTGCCAGTTTCATCAGATCAACCGTTCCTTCGGTATGGCCGCGGCGGACTAACACGCCACCATCCCGAGCCCGTAGGGGGAACACATGCCCGGGGCGGGCCAAATCATCGCCTTTTGTATCCGGGTGAACGGCTGTTTTGATCGTTGTCACCCGATCTGCGGCAGAAACGCCAGTGGTTACGCCGACTTTCGCTTCAATACTCACGGTAAATGCTGTTTGGTTCTGACTGTTGTTTATCTGAACCATTGGCGGCAATTCCAGGCGATCTGCATCTTTTTCTGTTAAGCACAGACAAACAATCCCACTGCATTCACGGATCATGAGTGCCATTTGCGTTGGTGTCAGATGTTCTGCCGAATAGATAAGATCGCCTTCATTCTCCCGGTCTTCGTCATCAAGCAGTAAGACGCCTTTTCCTTCTCTTAATGCTTGTAATGCGGTTTCGACGCGATGTATCGGGTCACCGAATTCGGCGAGTAAATTTAACTGATTCATGGTTACCTCTATGTATTTGTTTTACCAGAATCAGGGCAAAGATATGAGGGATATAAATCACAGACACCACTTTCCCCCAGCCGGAAACCCGATACAGGAAAGCGTTGTGACCATATTTAATTCTCTCTCATCCGGACTATAACCGTCGGCTCTGGCTTGGAACCAGATCTGCTTGACCCTGATATGAATACATATCAGGCGCTCGTGGGCTCGTCAGACTCATGTCTGACCTACCACCGGTGGGGAATTCCGCCCCGCCCTGAGAATATTATAAATACCGTACAGACAATGAATGCTCAGATTCAATCAATACGGCACGCATATCATAAACTTGCCTAAGGAAAAAAAGAAGTCTCTTTTAACAATGTATACACGAGTGTCATTTTACGCCGGGCTTGTCTCTGGAGAGGTGGATGCAAATTGAGTTTGTGTGATCGCATGGGAAGGACGATCACTGTTCAACCGTGGTCGTGTATGACGGATGACTGTCACGCGGTTTGTCCCAGTAGGGCAGTTCGCCATAGTAACCACTGATAAAATCAATGAAATGACGAATTTTGCTGGCCAGAAACTGGCGATTTGGATAAACCGCATATAATCCCATCATCTGGAGAGGGAACTGCTCGAGTACGACCAGTTCACCCCGAGCCACAGCGTTGTAAGTCAGGAATGTCGGTTGAATCGCAATTCCCTGATGCCGTATGGCAGCGTTGATCAGAATATCGCCATTATTGCTGACCAGATGCGTATTCTGCTCACTAAATGGTGAATGCTCTCCCCATGATGCAGTGATTTCTCTACCTTCTGAATAGCTATAACGAAGATATCGGTGCTGACTCAGGTCTTCTGCTGTCTTCGGTTCGCCATGCTCAGCCAGATATTGTGGTGAAGCACAGGTGACCATGCGGATCGGTGCAATTTTACGTCCGATCAAAGACGAGTTTTTCAGGTTGCCGATGCGCAGAGCGATATCAACATTGGCTTCCAGTAAATTGACTTTTTGATCGGTCAGAAAAAGCTGAATGTTGACCGATGGATAGCGTGACTGAAATTCAGCAATCGGTTCTGACAGATGGTGAATCCCGAAAGACATCGGTGCACTGATATTGAGCGTTCCCGTGACCTGATTTTGCAGGTCGGTCAGGGAGCTTTCCATTTCTTCAATATCCAGCAGCACCTGCTGACATCGTTGCAGGTAGATGTGGCCGGCTTCCGTAAGATTTATTTTGCGGGTTGTGCGGGTCAGTAACCGGGTTTTCAGATCGGATTCTAGCTGAGAGACGTACTTACTGACGAGCTGGGGGGATAGGTTCATCCGGTCAGCGGCTTTATGAAAACTGCCTTCAGTTACGACGGAAGTAAACGCCTTCATCATCAGAAGTTTATTCATAGCATGATATCGCGAATGAGTGAATGGCCTGTTTTTACCATAAATCGGTAGGTAAGTATATCTGGGGGAACAGGAGCGCTGTCTGGTCAATTAACAACAACATGTTGTTAATCATTCAATAAATAAGGGTTTTATCATAAATAAGTTGATCGGTATATTGAAGGTATCTGATGAAGTCACGGGTTAAGAGAGGTTGTTATGAATAACGTGCTGATGCCGACACTGTTTGTGTCCCATGGTTCACCAATGATGATAGTGGAGCAATCCGAGACAACGGCGTTTTTTAAACGGATGGGTCAGACGATTCCGAAGCCTGAGGCGATTGTCATTTTCTCAGCACATTTCGATGTGGCGGGTCCGGTGATAATTACCAGTGGTCAAACATTGGGGACGATTCATGATTTTTACGGTTTCCCTCAACCCCTTTATGCGGTTGAATATCCCGCTCACGGTGCACCTGATTTAGCGCAAAAGGCCGGTGAACTGTTACGGAAGCGTGGTTTTTCAGTCGCGCTCGACCAGACCCAAGGATTGGATCATGGGGCATGGGTTCCGCTGCAATATATGTTTCCGCACCGGGATATTCCGGTGATCAGTGTCTCTATTAATAGTCAGGCAAGTGCGCAGACTCACTATGAATTAGGGCAAGCTTTGTCTCCGCTGCGACGGGAAGGGGTGCTCTTTATTGGTTCCGGCGGGATCAGTCATAACCTGAGAGCGGTATTTTCTCAAGCATCCGATCCGGAAAGTATCCATAAAATGCAAGCGTTCACGGATTGGATCGCAGAGAAAGTCGAACTCCGGGATGTTGACGCGATTAATCACTATTTACAAGCCGCACCTCATGCGCTTTTCAACCATCCGACACCGGATCATTTTTTACCGCTTCCCTGTATTTTGGGGACCAGTGATACCTCGGAAAATGGCAAAGTGTTGCACCGTTCAGTCGATATGGGATTACTGGCGTTGGATGCATACGGGTTTGGCCTGACGGCCTAAAAGGTAAAAGGTCGTATGTACTTCTGCTGATCCCGGATTCACTGCGACCGATCTTCATGGGAATAGTGACTTATGTATGGTAGCGCAAGCGTATGTCATCCCAATCTTAGCGCATCCTTTGCCAGAATAAACCCACCGATAATTGCGGCCTCATTTTTCAGTTGAGGTCTGACGATATAACGATCAATGTCGGGGATCTGAATATAGTGATTTAACTGTTGCTTCACCGAAGCTTTGACCATCTCCAATACATGTTCCTGTTGCATGACTCCGCCACCCAGGATGATTTTTGCCGGAGATAAAATCAGACTATATGTGACAATCGCTTGTGCTAAATAATAAGCCTCGACTTCCCAGAGTGGATCATCTTTGCCAATTTGATTCGGTGCCTGATGGGCTCGTTCAGCCAGAGCCGGACCGGATGCCAGACCTTCTAAACAATCCGTATGATAAGGACATATTCCGGCGAACGTATCCGATGGAAAACGTTTGACGGCGATATGCCCCAGCTCCGGATGATGATACCCATTGAATATCTGCTGATTGACGATGACTCCCCCACCGATTCCGGTACCGACGGTGATATAAATGCAGCTTTGTTCGCCAACCGCAGCACCGCGTTTTAACTCTCCCAAAGCCGCGACATTGACATCCGTATTCAGGGAGATCGGGATGCGATATTGTGCTTGTAGTGCACCGAGGATATTAAAACCTTTCCATGCGAGCTTAGGCGTTGATTCAATATACCCGTAAGTCGGGGATGACAGATTCAGATCGAGGGGACCAAAACATCCGACTCCCATGGCGGCAATCGGATATGACGAAAAAAAATCGGCTATTTTACCCAGTGTTTGGCCCGGATCTGTGGTCGGTACGCTGATTTTATCAATCACATTCAGATCCTGATCAGAAACTGCCGCAATAAATTTTGTGCCACCAGCCTCTATTGCACCTAACATGAATGTATCTAACATAAAAACCTCATTTAATTATCAAATCAATAAAACACGGCAATAATACGCCTGTGCAATATCACTCATGATATAACATGTGAATTGGCATATTAAGCCGTGATTAATTTTAAATAAAATTTAGAAGATGCGTTAAATTCAGTAATTATTGATTATAAAGTTCGACTTTGTTTATCGAGTTAAATAATTTCATTTTTGTCCGAATGACTTCTTTGGCTGCATCGATACAATCAGGATAAATAACGTTTGGATCCCACCAAGTTTGTTCTGAAAGAATTTCTCTGCATTTATCAAAATAAGCAGCTTTCATGTCACTTGAAATATTCACTTTCTGAATACCGATTTCAATCGCACTGGCAATCTCTTCATCGGGATTTGCCGAACCGCCGTGTAATACAAGAGGAATATCAACCCGGTTTGCAATATCCGCCAAAATATCCAGTTTTAGTTTGGGTTCCATATCTTTCGGATAAATACCATGTGCGGTTCCGATGGCAACGGCCAGCGTATCGACATTGGTTCGGGTGACGAAGTCTTCGGCCTCGGCCGGATCGGTATATATGACTTTACTCACACCGCCTTCTACTGAGGTGCCTGTAGAACCGATGGTACCTAACTCTGCTTCAACAGAAACCCCGATGGAATGTGCTGCTTCAACCACTTTTTTGGTTAACGTCACGTTGTCTTCATAAGGGAGCAGCGAACCGTCAATCATCACTGAAGTAAACCCGCAACTGATTGCCCGCATGACATCGTCAAACGAACCACCGTGATCTAAGTGAATGACAAAAGGAACTTGACTATTTGACGTTCTCTTCACCACATAGGCAAAAAAATCGTCGGTTAGAAATGATAATTCCGTCGGATGGATAGAAATAATTGCCGGCGCCTGACAAGCTTCTGCTTCTTCAACCACGGCACGTACAAAACTACTGTCTGCCACATTAAAAGCACCGATGGCGAATTTATTTTTCTTGGCAACTGATAATAAATAATTCATTGAAACTAACATAGATAATTCCTTATAAATTCAACTTTAATGATGTAAATAATTACTCAGCAAGGATTTTCCTTCGGATCCAGAAAGAGAAATATAATGTTTAATTATTTCTTGACTCTGTTCTTCAGCTTGTCGAATAACTTCCCAGTAATTTTTATTTGGATTTTCATGGAGCTGGCTTTGAATGCTATTCACATTGGCTTTCATAAAATCACTACCAACGTTAATTTTATTAATGCCCAATGCGACGGATTGTTTGATATTTTCAGCGCCCACTCCGGAGCCGCCATGTAAAACCAAAGGCGAATGGGTTGCTTGTTTAATTCTTGCCAGAACATCGAAATTCAATTCTGGTACCATGCCTTGCGGATAGTGGCCATGTGAAGAACCATATGAAACCGCCAAGGCGTCAATCCCGGTCTCATCAATAAATTTTTTCGCTTGGTCAGGATTGGTGAACATGGCTTCATTGGTGTAATCCCCCGACAGGGTCAGGCCAATATTACCTAGTTCGCCTTCGACACTGGCATCATATATTTTGGCAAAATCCACAATTTCTTTTGTATAGCGGATATTTTCATCAAATGAATACTTTGATGCATCGACCATCACACTCGAAAAACCGTCAACCACACATTTTTTGATTAAGCCGATATCTTCTCCGTGATCCAAATTTAAAGCGACATCGATATTGGCCCGACTCGCCAGCTCGATCACTAGCGGTGTGATCAATTTGCTGTCACAGTGATGACATAGGTGTTCCTGAACAATATCGATAATAATCGGAGCACGGAGTTCCTGCGCAGCGGATATCACACTCCTGACCGTTTCCAGGTTGAAGCAGTTTATCGCCATGACCGCGTAATTCTGCTGATTCGCCTGAGATAACATCTTTTTCATAGAGACATACATGTGATTTAATCCTCTATTTATTGAGAAATTTTGATCGAAGAGAGATCGAGTTCATCTTCATCCTCATCTTCTATCGCCGAGTCTTCTTTCGGTTTTTTCTTCAGGATCACCAGCAATAATGCGGTGATGATTGAGCCGGTCAGCAAAGCGGCACAAAATGAGATAGGATGGCTCATCGCAGGTACGATAAACATGCCACCGGATGGCACCGGAGAGCCGATTCCCAGATACATCGATATGCCACCGCCAATCGCAGCACCGACAGTACATGAGAAAATGACCCGGATTGGATCGACAGCCGCAATGGGAATGACACCTTCGGTGATCATACAAATCCCCATCGGGAATGCGATTTTGATATTGTTTTTTTCAGAAGTTGAGTAGATTTCTTTACCAATGATTCTGGATATTAATAAAGAGATTGTGACCCCGAAAGGCGGCACCATCGACGCTAATATTTTGATTGCTTCCGGCTCTTTAATCCCCTCTAGTAATAGTCCGTCGGCAAACAGAGAAGCCACTTTATTGACTGGTCCGCCAAAATCAAAGGCTGCCATGCCACCCATAATCATCCCAAAGACAAACCGGGTTCCGCCCTGCATACTCATCAGAAAAGTAGTCATCACATTGGTTGCCCAGACAATGGGAACACCAATGACGAAATACATCAGGATGCCGATACAAACGGTGGAGACCAACGGAATGATCATCATCGGCATCAAGCCTTGAGCCCAGCTCGGGACTTTGATTCTGTCTTTTAAAAATAAGATAAAGAATCCAACGACATAGCCGCCTAACATTCCGCCCAGAAATCCGGCCCCAATTGAATTAGCAATCAGCCCCATCATCAATCCGGGCGCAATCCCCGGTCGATCGGCAATCGAATAGGCTATTGCCGCAGAGATTACCGGAGCCAATAATCCCATACCGAGGACTCCCAGAGAGACCAATGCATCGGGAATATTATAGGCAGCCTTATAGTCATGAATGACGTTACCTCCGGTTAAATTACCGATTGCAATTAATAAACCGGCAGTGACAACTAAAGGTAACATGTAGGATATAGCAGTTAATGCATGCTTTTTTAGTTCAAGTTTCATTGTTTCACTCGCTATAATAAAGTTATACTTTAGGAATCATATCTTCCTGTAATTTATTTATTAACGCCTTCGGAGATTTAATTAATAATTGTGTCGGTACTTCAACAATACGTTTCCCCGCAAATCTCTCTTTTCCTGAGACTTTTATATCGGCGGCAATAATAACGACATCCGCTTCAGCTATATTTTCTTTCCTTAATTCATTTTCTACACCGATGGTTCCCTGTGTTTCAACGTAAATACTATGCCCTAAAGATTGTGCAGCTTTTATCAGCTTCTCTTTAGCGATATACGTGTGGGCGATTCCAGAGGTGCAGGCTGTAATAGCGACTATGTTCATAGTTTTAGTCCTCTTCTATGTTTCCGAATAAATTTAATAGTTCTTTTTCTGACTTGATTTTTAAAAGTTGATCTAATAAATCGTCATCTGCTAAAAGCTCAGATACATGAGCTAATAATTTTATATGTACTGTCGATTTATCTACCATTCTGACGGCAAATAAAATAATGAATCGGACAGGAAGATCATCTAAAGACTCCCATGCGACATCATGAGGTGTTTTCCCAATGGCAATCGATGTTTTAATGACTGCATCTGATTTTCCATGAGGAATTGCAATGTAAGACCCCAAGCCTGTTTCACCTTCATTTTCTCTTAAATAAACATCCTTTAAAAAGGTATCTACATCTGAAATACAACCATTGTCGTAAAGCATATGACAAAGTTCATTTAATACTTCATCTTTCGTCTTTGCCTGAAGGTTTAAATTAATTAGTTTTTCATTCAATACATTTCTGATATTCATTTAGCTTACCATTTCAATTGATTAAAATTCTGTTTACAATATAGATTGATCATCCACTTCTAGTGTTTTCGTTATTTTTAGTATGTTATCGATATCTTTTTCATTAATGAAGGCACTAACGTGAACATAGGGTATTTTATAGTCAAAGCTGTCTATATTGATGGTTGTTAATATTAAATCTACATTTTCTATATCTTGGATATTTTTTATCTTTGAAAATGGAATAATGTCGATAATTTTCCATTTGGGAAAAGATTTTAACACCCGTCCCTTTAAAAGATGAGATGTTCCTATACCTGTAGAACAAACAATAACAATGTTCAAAGATTGCAAGTGTTGCTCATAATAGTATTGAAAATACAAGGTGAGATAACCGATTTCATCATAACTGATGTTTTTATATTTATTAAACTGGGTTGAGTTTTTAATGATTTTTGTTAAAGAATTAAATAAAAGATTACACTCACTTCGGATCTCACTCAACAGTGGGTTATGGATATTGATGTGATGTTTCAACCTCATGATCAACAATCTTACATGCGGCATAAGGTTTCTACGCAGCTCATTGTTATCAAAGAACTTAGCTGAACATTCATCGACCATGTTGACGATAAGAAAATCAGTAAAATTCATACACTCCATTTCTTCATTAGAACTGTCGAATTTATTTCTGTTACAGTTTTCAGAAAATCGTGATGAATAAATAAGGTAATATAGATTTTCTTTTTCATAATCATTTAATAGGCTCATGGTATATGATGATATTTTTCTGGTTAATTCACTCGCTATTTTTTTGATGGCTACATTTTTTGTTTTCTCGTTGTTTGGGTAATTTATTTTACCTAAATATTGCCCTGTCTTAATTCTTTTTATGGTTACAATTATATAAATTAGTATGTTTATGTAATAGGGCTCTTCTAATGATATATTTTCTGACATGATATATTTTAAAATGTTTTTAGTGAAAACTATTTCTTCATATAGAAAATAATTTTGAAGCAAAATAAGATCATAACTATAGTCATTATTGGTGATAATGTTAATGATGAAATTTTTGAGTAATTCTCTTATTTTTGATTCGTCACCATTAATAAAGGTTCCCTGACTTGTTTTGATGAGTTTCACATTGGTATCGTTGATTGTCTCTTGTATATGGTCAAGATCGTGGGCAATAGAAGATGCACTGATCATATATAATTCTGATAATCTGGAAATAGAGGTTTTTTCTGGAGAGCTTAACAATAAATAAATGAGTATTTTTTCTCTCCGTTCACTCGTAGACATCGCATGTTTTTTATAGGTATTATTATTTGAATTAGAAAATTTGTTAATATATTCTTCGTAATTTATTTTAAATCCTTTACCGATATGGTTAATGATGATGTCCATATATTTAGATTGACTTTCTTTAATATTTTTTATTTCACGATATATTGTTTTTTCAGATACATTCAATTTTATAGAGAGTTCTTTCGCGGTAATGAAATTATCCTCTTGAACGAGATGGTCAAGAATATTTTTTTGTCTTTTAGATAAAATCATATTACCTCCCTGCCTGTAGTTTTCCACTTGTTCCTATCTACAATATTTCTATCATAGCAATACAAATCACATATAATGAATAACATAATCTGTCCATTTTTAATGGACAGGATTAAAGTTAAAAGTTTGATCTAGATCTTATTTAATGTTCATTATAAAAAATGTAATTAAATAGCCTAACCTAACTATGGTTCAGTTTTTGTGTTCTATGACGACTACTAGGAGATTTTGGAAAAAATATCCATAAAGTTGCATGAGCAATTGAATAATTAGATACAACGAATAACGTCCTCAAGGGGCACTGAATGATATGACACTATGAGAGTATTTAATGAAACATGAGAAAACGAGAAATCTAACGAAGGATATAATTAATTATATTCATGAAGCATCATCTTTTGAAATGGTTGTTTAATATAAGTGTGTGGGCGACCTTGGGTTACCAGAAATCCGGTTAATTTTTAAAAGGGTTTCCAGGTCTAGAGTGCGGGCTAATGCCGGAGGTTATCGCCCTGTGCGCTGAAAGAACTAGATAGTCCTGCGCTGTAATGTCTACGTCACCCCGCTTTTTATTCATCATTTCACTCGTATTCTCAGTAACATATATAAAAATCTTTACATTCAGATGTGATGTTATACAGAATGATGTAGGTAAGTTATACGACAGGATGCTGTCTAATAACTGTTATGTGGTTTTCTAAGCATCGGGACAAGGAAAGAATTCTATGAGTAATTATTTCGATTCGGTAGCAAGTGCATGGGATGACAATCCTATGAAAATTGAACGTGCAGGAGCGATGGCAGCGAAAGTTAAGGAAATTGATTTCGAATCTTATAATAGTGTTGTTGATTTTGGCAGTGGTACCGGTTTGCTTGGTGTCCAGCTTCGAAATACGTTTGCTACCGTACATTTGGCTGATTCATCAGAAAAAATGTTAGAGGTTGCTAAAACCAAAATTTCTACAGCTAACTTAGACAATATTCATACCCACCACATCGAATGTTTATCGGAGTTAAATTCAAAGCATTCAGCCATTGTTACTTTAATGACGCTGCATCATATTCCCGATGTTCAAAGTTTTTTCTCGCGGGCATATCATGCGTTAGACCTCAGAGGGACTTTGGTCATTGCGGATCTTTATAAAGAAAATGGGTCGTTTCATAAAAACCATCCTGAATTTACTGGGCACAATGGGTTTGATGTTTCAGCGTTAAAGGGAATTGCCGAGTATTCTGGCTTTCACGTTGAACGAGTGGAGCCATTCTATGAAATTTGGAAAGAAAACGAAGTGGGTGTTGAAGTCTCGTATCCATTGTTTTTTCTTGTTGCCAAAAAATTGGGATAAGTCAAACCACATACGAATTGCTTAAGTGTCATTCGCTCGTTGTCGGATTGGTTTTCCGCTGCGCTTCAAACCAACCGCAAATGCGGGTGTTATGTTTATCGTCAACTTAGCCAGCATATGGAGGAATTATGTCAACGGAACTGAAAGCTTCATCATTGAAAGTACAAGCTTTTTTGTCTCAGCATGGGCAGGATTTTGTTGTTCAGCAAATGCCTAGTTCAACTCGAACGGCGAAAGATGCAGCCGAGGCAATTGGCTGTACGGTTTCCCAAATCGCTAAATCGTTAATTTTTAAACATGGTGAAACGGGGGCGCCGGTTTTGGTTGTCGCATCAGGCTCTAACATGGTTTGCACCGACAAGGTTAAAGAAGCAACAGGGATTGCATTGGAAAAAGCAGATGCATCGTTTGTACGAGATAAAGTGGGCTACGCTATCGGAGGGGTTCCTCCAGTGGCACATAATGAGAAGATTCAAACCCTCCTAGATAAAGATCTACACCAATATACAGAAATTTGGGCGGCGGCGGGTACGCCGAATTCTGTGTTTAAACTTAATCCACAACATCTAGGTGAGCTCACGCAAGGTCAGTGGATCGATTTAGCAAGATAAATATAACCGGTGAATCAAGCCGACCAATTTTCCGCTGTTGCTCCAAATTGGCGGCCTATTTGCGGGCACCGCTTAAATGATGGAGTACAACATGAAAACAATTGGAATGTTAGGTGGGATGAGTTGGGAATCAACCGTCAGCTATTATAAGGCAATCAATGAAGGTGTTAAGTCTGAACTTGGTGGCCTACATTCTGCAAAAATTTGCTTATATAGTGTTGATTTCGATGAAATTGAAAAGCTACAACATGAAGGCAAATGGGATGAAACGGCATTGATTTTATCGAATGCAGCAAAGTCAGTTGAAGCTGGCGGTGCTGATTTTTTAATGATTTGCACAAATACAATGCATAAAGTTGTTCCGGAAATTGAGGCTGAAATTTCTATCCCAATTCTTCATATTGCCGATGCAACGGCCGATAAATTGGTTGCTGACGGCGTTAAGAAAGTTGGGTTACTTGGTACTCGCTTCACAATGGAGCAGGATTTCTATAAAAGCCGCTTAGTTGATAAGTTTGGGATTGATGTGATTGTTCCTAACACCCACGATCAAACCGTTGTTCACGACATCATTTATGATCAATTGTGTCGGGGGATAATTTGCACTGAATCAAGAGAACAGTATTTGAATATTGTAAACAGTTTACATGATCAGGGTGCCGAGGCTGTGATACTTGGTTGTACTGAAATCGCGCTACTGATTCAACAAGGACATACACAAGTACCATTGTATGACACGACTGAAATTCATGCTGCAAGGGCGGTTCAACTCGCAATATCGAATGATATGGCAATATAAATCAAGGTGATACGTTATACTCAGCGGTTTGGGTCACGTGTTCGTTATGCTTTACCAGTTCACTGTGACCCACTTTAGTTGCAGAAATTGCAGACGTTATAAAAACAAGGAGAGTTGAATGAAAATAACGGTATTGGATGACTATCAGGACGTGGTCAAAACTCTGGATTGTTTCGAATTATTGTCAGCGCACGATGTCACGATCCTCAATGCAACACTCCCGGAGGCAGAGTTAGTCACCAAGCTTATCGATACTGAGGCTCTCGTGTTAATCCGAGAGCGCACCGCCATCACCGAATCACTACTGTCTCAGTTGCCACGGCTACAGGTTATCAGTCAAACGGGTAAAGTCAGCAATCATATTGATGTTCGTTTGTGTGAGAAACACGGCGTGAAAGTACTGGAAGGTCGCGGCTCTCCAATCGCGCCTTCAGAGTTGTGTTGGGCTTTGCTCATGGCAGCCAGTCGTCATATTCCAACATATGTTTCCAACCTCCAAAATAACCGATGGCAGGACTCCGGCGTACTTGGCTTAGGTCGTACTTTAAAGGGGCTGAAACTCGGTATTTGGGGTTATGGGAAAATAGGACAACGCATTGCTCAATATGCAAGAGCGTTTGAAATGACAGTTGTCGTTTGGGGGAGTATTGAATCTAGAAATTTAGCTATCGAGCATGGTTTTGAAGCTGCGGCGTCAAAACAAGCGTTTTTCTCTACCTCAGATATAGTGTCACTACACTTACGTTTAAATCACGCAACGAGAGCATGTGTTTCGGCCGAGGATCTTCGTCTTATGAAACCAGATTCTCTGTTTCTCAATACCAGTCGTTCAGAACTTGTCGAAACCTCGGCACTTTATCATGAGCTTGTCTCCGTTCCGACGAAGCGAGCAGCCATCGATGTGTTTGATCATGAGCCTGCATCTTCAAGTAACGAACCCTTACTTTCATTACCCAACGTAACGGCAACGCCTCATCTTGGATACGTTGAACAAAATAGTTATGAGCTGTACTTCAAAATAGCATTTGAGAATATTTTAGCCTTCGAGCAGGGTGCTGTATAAATCGTTGTATCGGTATGGTGTGTCTCACACCTTAAATTAGGTGTTATGTTGCGATTCAAATTCATCGTATAAAAAGGAAGAGAAATGGTTGTACTCAGAGAGATGAGACAAGAAGAATATCCAGCATTCTGTCAGTATTTTATTGATGACTATAGTCAGGAAATCGCTGCGAATTACGGTCATTCAATAGCGTTGGCAATTGAGCTGGCGGAAAAAGATTTGCATCGTCATTTTCCAAATGGTCTGGAAAACACAGAACATTCACTGCTATGTATTGATGCGGAAGTTGAAGGGGAACAACGTTTAGTCGGTTACCTATGGCATTCCGTTAATCACAACGACAGTTCAACGTTTATCTACGATTTCTTTATCGCGCCAGAGCATAGAAGCCGAGGTTTCGGCCGGCAAGCCATATCCGCGTTAGAAAAACAGCTTCAATCAGCCGACATCAATCAAATAAAGTTAAGAGTCGCGTATCATAATGAACGCGCATTAAAGTTGTATAAAGAGGTTGGCTTTGCCGTAACGGGTTTCAATATGTCGAAGACAATATCGAAACAGGGGACGAGTCAATAATCAGCATCACTCGTGAAGTGTTGGATGAATGATTGAGGGCAGCTCACCTGCTCGCGGACTCATTTTTTCGGCGAATCAAACGGCAAAACGACTCCCATGATGGTGGATTGCCTAAGGAGTATCATCAATTATTGCAGCATTCAGCACGCGTTGTGTAAATAAGTCAATTCAGAGCGCATTATATTGTGTGCCCTGAATTAAATTTTCGGCACTAGAAATATTTCAATGTTATTTATTCGGAGGCTGAAATTAAAACCGCTACGTTTATTATTGATAATTAAATTATTTATAAAAGTAAAAGACCCACGTTGGATCTCACTTTTATTTTTCTGGTATTTATTTCATCATTCATCAACTTGAAATTCATGAATATCTAAATCTCTATTAGTGGCAGTAATACCGATTTTTGTAATGAAAAGAGTGGTTTGTTTCTTTTAAATTCAGTTGTATTTGTTTTGCAATTTTTATTGTGACAAGTGTCTCAATCGTTATTGTGTACTTACTTATTCATGTGTCTGTGATTAGTGGTAGAGATCAAAGATAATAAAAAACATAATCGATAAACAAATTATGAATATTGCACTCTCAAAGTTAAACACTACATTTTAGACTAGCGTCAAAAAGTCGGTTGTCATTTGACAAAATAGTCAAGGTAACCACTCTAAAATTCTTCAATTAAGCGACATAATTGACTGGCGATCATTATTTTTTCAATCTGATAACAATCGAGTGACCTTATTTTAATTAAGTCTCTTAATCGAGAAACATCACAACATCTAATCCGAGCTAATAGGATATTATTACTTTATAAAAGGAATACACGATGAATATAAAGTGTCTCTCTAAGAAGGTGTATGCCAAGGCATCGGCAGCCATTGTTCTTGGAGTACTTGCAAGCAGTGTTACTGTACCTGAAACTGTGCTTGCAGCGAATCCTGTTGTATCACATGTTTATACGGCTGATCCTGCCGCCCGTGTTTTTAATGGGCGGGTCTATGTAGTGACCACGCACGATCAGGATACTCAAACCGATTATAGCCAATTGCAAGATTACTATTTATTTTCTTCCGATGACATGGTGAACTGGCAAGATCACGGCATTATTTGGAATTCTAAAACGAATACGAACTGGGCCAATTTGGCTTACGCCCCTGATTTTATCGAGCGTAATGGAAAATACTATTTATATTTTCCTGATGGTGGCGGTTCAATTGGTGTGGCCGTTGCTGATAGTCCGGAAGGTCCTTATGTCGATCCACTCGGTCATCCTTTGGTAGATGGCAGTACACCAAATGGCAGTGTGCAGTGGATCTTTGATCCCAGCGTGTTTATTGATGATGATGGTCAAGCCTATTTGTATTTTGGTGGCGGTGGTGAGGGGAATGCCCGTGTGATCAAATTAAATGATGACATGATTAGCACCAGTGGCAGTGCCATATCCCTCAATGTCCCCAACTTCTTTGAAGCGCTTTATATGCATAAGCATAACGGCACTTATTACTTATCATATTCTTCCGATACCAGTTCGGGCATGAAAATTAATTATATGACCAGTAATAATCCGACTACAGGATTTACCTACCGAGGTACGGTTTTGCCCAATCCATGGGAAAATAACTCAAATAACAATCATGCTTCAATTATTGACTATAAAGGTAAAAGTTACATTTTTTATCATAATCGGGCTGTGGCTAACGCACGTGGCGCGAGTACTTTTCAGCGTTCAATCAATGTTGACCTTTTAGAGTACAACGCTGACGGTACCATAAAACAAGTGAACGCCGGACGCGCTGGCGCACCACAACTTAAAACTGTCAATGCATTTAATATCAATCAGGCGGAGATGTTTGATGAAGAAAATGGCATAGAAACTGAGAACGCCTCTGATGGTACCTTGAATATCATGATGGGTACGGGGGATTGGATAAAAGTATCTGGTGTCAACTTTGGCAACGGTGCTCAAGAGTTAAAACTACGAGCAGCAACAGAGAGTGGCTCAAGTTTAGACGTTATTTTGGATAGCCTCAATAATTCTCCAGTTGCCACAATTGATATTGATAACACTGGTGGCTGGCAAACGTGGCAAACCCAATCAACGGCATTAAACACCACGATAAGCGGTGTGCATGATGTCTATTTGCGCGCGAATGGATGGCATAACTTAAACTGGTATCAGTTTATCGGCAATGGTGGAAATGCTGGAAGTAGCTCATTAGCGGTCGAATTAGAGTCTTTATCAGGACAAAGTAGCTTTAGTCCACTGACTGTAAAATCAGATGGTGGCGCTTCCAATGGGCAATATATTGAATGGCCAAACAACGGTAGTCATCAAGTATTAAGTAGTCCTTCTAATTCTGCCAGCGGACAGGTGGCAATAAAATTCAATCTTTCTCAAACCACGAATGTCGGTTTTGAAATGCTGGCGTCATTGGCTGCCGGTTACGATGATTCATTTTATTATCGGTTAGATTCGGGGAGTTGGATCACTCAAAACAACACCGCTACAAATGGCTGGGGTAAAATTACGCTTCAGACTTTCAATAACGTTGCTGCCGGCGATCACACGCTAAGGATTTTACGACGCGAAGATGGCGCTAAATTAGATAAAGTCACACTCAATGCTGCAAACGGTAATATTCGTCTAGTCGCGGATGATAACAGTGGCAATGGTGGCAATGATGGTGGTTATCAAGTACCGAGTGATAACTTTGCTGATAACGGTGGCGCGGAAGGCGGCTTAATGAATTGGTCTAAAACGGCCGGCTCTCTTAGTTTAAGCTACACACAAAGTCACAGTGGTTCATCAAGTGTATTCATTACTGGGCGCACTGCAAACTGGCACGGCATTACCTTTAATGTCGGCTCCTTAGTCAATGGTAATCAATATGACGTCGCGGTATGGGTTAAATTAGCCGCCGGCTCAGCTGATGTACCAATTACGTTAACTGCAAAACGTCAAGATGACGGTGATAACTCAACGTACAATGAGTATGAACAGGTTGCGACTGCTGTTGCATCGGCGAATCACTGGACGTTATTACAAGGCTTTTATACCCAAAGCGGCACACCTTTTGAGCATTTTATTATTGAATCTGACAATGAAACCGTGAGTTTTTATGCGGATGATTTTTCAATTGGGGGTGAAGCTGGCAGTGGCAATCAAACGTGTGATTTGAAATCGAAATTCAGCTGGACATCAACCGGTCCGCTCATTTCTCCTCAAAGACGGAATTGGGCGTCAATTAAAGATCCAACCATTGTTCGTTACAACAATAAATATCACGTATTTGCGACGGTATTTGATACGGCTAGAAACACTTGGGGTGGGGTTTACTTAAACTTTAGTGACTGGAATCAAGCTGGTTCTGCAAATCAAGTCGATATGAACACCACTCGGGCAGGCAATACCGTTGCACCTCAAGTATTCTTTTTTGAACCAGAAAAAAAATGGTACATGATTTACCAATGGGGTGCTAAATATTCGACTAATACTGATATTAGTAATCCAGCGGGTTGGACAACGCCTAAACCATTGTTACGGAATGGATTGAGTAATGGTATCGATTATTGGGTGATCTGTGACGATAACTATTGTCATCTATTCTTCTCTGGCGACGACGGTAAGTTGTATCGTTCAAAAGTCTCGATTGGTAACTTCCCGAACTTTTCCGGTTATGAAGTTGTGATGCAAGATACCTCGGCGAGATTGTTTGAAGCCTCTAACGTTTACAAAGTGGAAGGAACTAATAAATATTTATTATTAGTAGAAGCATATTCTCCTCGTTATTTCCGCTCTTGGACATCGACAAGTTTAGATGGCCCTTGGACACCGTTAGCTGATACCAAATCAAATCCTTTTGCAGGGGCGGCAAATGTGTCTTTCCCTGGCGGCAAATGGACGGATGATATTAGTCACGGTGAGATGATCCGTTCAGGATATGATCAAACCCTTAAGATTAATGCCTGTAATATGCAGTATTTGTATCAAGGGCAAAATCCAAATTCAGGCGTATCAGACTACAATCGTTTTCCTTATAGACTTGGTCTAATTAGCGCAAAGTAGTCATGCAGTAAGTAAGCTATCGCCACCAGATCATGGTGGCGATATGAATCAAATAATGATGTGGTGGTGGATGTTTTAACTGCCACATTCAATCTTACAACACAAAATTAAGATGATGATTATGAAATATATAAAGAATATATATAGCTTAATTGCACTGACTGCTTTGATGTCGATGTCGGCTATGGCTGCGCCTGATCCCAACTTTCATATTTACTTGATGGTCGGGCAATCGAACATGGAAGGTGCATCACCTGTTGAACCTCAAGATCGTATCACGAATCCCAGAGTCATGGTATTACAAGACGAGTCATGTGGGGGCATCGGATATTACGGTCAATGGCGTGTCGCATCACCACCTCTCGTCCGTTGTTCCGGTGCTTTAGGGCCTGGCGATAATTTTGGCAAAATCATGGCGAACAATTCTGACAGCAAGGTCACGATTGGTTTAGTCGGTGCTGCACATGGCGGTCAAAAAATCGAATATTTTCTGAAAAATTGTCGTGATTTTAACGCATGTAAACCTACTTTTGGTTCGACACCGAACAACCTTTATGGTGGTTATCAATGGCTAATGGATCTGGCACGTAAAGCGCAGCAGAGGGGCGTCATCAAAGGTATTATTTTTCATCAAGGTGAAAGTAATACGGGTGATCCGGCTTGGCCTGGGCGTGTTAAGCAATTAGTGACAGATATCCGTAACGATTTGGGGATTGGTAATGTTCCTTTCATCGCGGGTGAACTGCCTTATCCGGCATGTTGCTCTAGCCATAACCGTTTAATCGCGCAATTACCGTCACTGATTTCCAACGCGCATGTTGTCAGTGCAGCGGGTTTGAATATTCACGATCAATATCATTTTGATTCTGCGGGCGCACGTGAAATGGGTAAGCGCTATGCAACCAAAATGTTGCAGTTAGTGGATACTGGTGCTGATGATGGCACTGGAAGTAACACGATCGTTGTTCGGTTAAGTGGTGTTGTTGGCGATGAAAGCGTTAACCTGCAAGTCGGCGGGACCACCGTCAAAAACTGGACCGCGAAAAATTATATGGCTGACTATACTGTAAAGACGAATGCGACGGGTGAGATTCGTGTTGGCTTTACCAATGATGGCGGCAATCGTGATGTTCAAGTTGATTACATTGTCGTCAATGGTGCCGTTCGCCAAGCTGAAGATCAATACGATAACACCGGCGCATGGGGCAATGGTACTTGTGGTGGTGGCTCATTCTCAGAGTGGCTTCACTGCAATGGCTCTATAGGCTTTGGTACATTATAAGCTTTGGTGCATGATAATCAGTAGTGGCGACACCCATATGATGGCAGTTCGGGTTGTCGCCATATCATGAGTCATCGTGTCATCACTGGACCTCAATTTTCAATCTTCCCTGCTACCTTCCGGCACCGAGTTTTGACGCACAATCTTGTTTTTCGATTTCAGAGGCATCGGTGTTCTGTGCGCCAGTTCATCTTTCAGAGATGAAAGACGAACCAGAAAATCTTTTTTGTTTGACGGCGTCGCATGTTGTCCAGAATCTGCTTTTAATATTCCCCCTCCTAGCCTTTGGCTCTGAAATTTGACGCACAATCTCGTTTTTCGGTTTCAGAAACATGGGTACTCTGTGCGCCAGTTACTCTTGCCGAGATGCAAGAGTAACCAGAAGATCTTTTTTTGTTTGACAGCGTCACACGTTGTCCAGAACCAGCTTTTACGGGCGTCCTGCCCGGAAAAGCCTAACCATTCATCCGTGAATGGTTTTCTTTGTTTGGTGATTGATTTGCGTGCGGTGAAACATTTTCAAACAGTCAATTTGGTCACTGAACTCAGGGTGAAAAATCATGGACGATTTTTCAGGATTGCTTGAGCAGGATGCGAATCAATCCGACCCTGATAACGCGCACTGAACCAAAAAAGATGCTTTTGGTTCCTTTTGACATCTATCAAAAGGAACTGGGGCGCATCCGAAAATGCTAATGAAATCAATGAATGTGATTGCGTCCCAAACACCTACATCACAAGTCTTATTAGTCTAGCCTCCGGCTCCAAATTTTGACGCACAATCTCGCTTTTCGGTTTCAGAGGAATCGGTGTTCTGTGCGCCAGTTCATCTTTCAGAGATGAAAGACGAACCAGAAAATCTTTTTGTCTGGCTTGGTCACGCGTTGTCCAGAACCAGCTTTTACGGGCGTCCTGCCCGGAAAAGCCTAACCATTCTTCCATGAATGGTTTTCTTGGTTGGGTGGTTGATTTGAGTTGGGTGAAATCTCTTTAAAGTGAAGCCAAATTGATCGATGTTCTCAGGGTAAAATTCAGGGATGAATTTTAAGCTTTTCGTGAGCAGGAGCGAATAAAAGCGACCCGGTCAGCATTCACGAACTAAAACGTTCTTTTGGGTACTTTTGGAACGCCAAAAGTACCTGGGGCGCGTGCATCAGATGCCGCAGAAATCAATAAACTCATTGCGCACCAAACAACAGCGCCACAATGTTCATCTCCTCAGCCTCCGGCTCCAAATTTTGACGCACAATCTTGTTTTTCGATTTCAGAGGCATTGGTGTCTTGTGCGCCAGTTACTCTTGCCGAGATGCAAGAGTAACCAGAAGATCTTTTTTGTTTGGCTTGGTCACGCATTGTCCAGAAACAGCTTTTACGGGCGTCCTGCCCGGAAAAGCCTAACCATTCTTCCATGAATGGTTTTCTTGGTTGGGTGGTTGATTTGAGTTGGGTGAAACATAGCAAAAGCTAGATTGGTCACTGAACTCAGGGTGAAAAATCATGGACGATTTTTCAGGATTGCTTGAGCAGGATGCGAATCAATCCGACCCTGATAACACGCACTGAACCAAAAAAGATGCTTTTGGTTCCTTTTGACATCTATCAAAAGGAACTGGGGCGCGTCCGAAAATGCTAATGAAATCAATTAATTTGATTGCGTCCCAAACACCTACATCACAAGTTTTATTTGCCTAGCCTTTGGCTCTGAAATTTGACGCACAATCTCGCTTTTCGGTTTCAGAGGAATCGGTGTTCTGTGCGCCAGTTCATCTTTCAGAGATGAAAGACGAACCAGAAAATCTTTTTGTCTGGCTTGGTCACGCGTTGTCCAGAACCAGCTTTTACGGGCGTCCTGCCCGGAAAAGCTTAACCATTCTTCCTTGAATGGTTTTCTTGGTTGGGTGGAAGAGTCAAATTTGAGCTTCATCATGTAGAAGAAATCCAACATGGTGGCAAGGTGTATGATGTTGATAATATTCGAGTCACAACCCCGAAAAATCATATAGATATACATAAAAAAGGTAATCAGTAAGATGGAAAAGAATATTACTTCTTATACACAAGATGAGTTTTTATCTCTTGTGAGAAGGATCAGTATTGATGACTACCCAACAGAGCAAGAACATATTGATGCAGTTCTTTTATTTGAAAAGCTGACAGAACACCCTGATGGTTCAGACTTAATTTACTATCCAGATGATCCGGCAGATGCAACCCCCGAGCGCATTGTTGAGATTGTCAAACAATGGAGAGCCTCGCAAGGCTTACCATGCTTTAAGGATTGATTCGGTCTTTTATTTTCCACTGAGTCTATCGGGTCAATTGAGTGATGTTTCACGTCATTCAAATCAAGCACTGGGGCGCACAAGACGTCGCTGTCTCAGATTCCAGAGAAAGGCATTATGCGTCACACTTCGAAGCCGAAGCCTGAGACAATCATCGGGGAAAGAAATAAAAACGAACCGCGTCGCATTTTATCCGTCAACAATGCTAATGCTATGATAAACAGTGTTTTTTTCTGAACGCTTCTTTTATGTTGTAGCGATTTTATCTGCTTACAATTAGGAGTGTCAGCGTGAAGCCACTACATAAAAATACGCCTCTCGCAAAGGCGGTTTTCAACATTTTAAGTGAAATTTCAAATATTGCGGAAGATAAATATGGTGCGCTTCCAAGTGGTACTATCAGGGCATTTATATTTGGTGGTTGTGCTGTGCATATTTATACGAATGCGAGAGGTAGTAATGATCTTGATGTTGAGCTTGAGGCGAGTCGAAGACTTGATATCAGTGAGTTAATTGTTGAATTAGATGACGCAGATTATGATGACGAAGACGGAACACATAGAACGCTCACCTTTGATGACACATTTAACCCTGCTATCCCAGATCTTCACCCAGATTGGCGGGATGACTCTATTCTTATTCAATCTGGTGAAGCGGTTATTCATATCTACTTAGTTAGCGCGGTCGATATCGCTATATCAAAATTAGGCAGATGCACTTCATATGATGTGAATGATATTGTGTCACTATACGTTGCTGAACGTTTTTCTATTGAAGCCTTTACAAAGCGGGCGAGTGAGGCTTTATATTACAGCCCTACGCCAGACCGATTGCGTTACAATATCGCTTATGCTACACAAGTATTAAAGAGTATCTAATTCCGGTTTTATCATGAAAGCGCAGCATGCATTTGATAGGTTGGTCAGTCGAGACTTTCAAGAGGCATCATCTGAAGATGTTAAGTCAGTTGCGCTTGCTGTTTGGCATGAAAACTTTGTACCTGATGTCAGCCAATTAGACGCCAGATCTGCAAGGGCTGCTAATTATTTGCTCGACAGATTAATGAGATATAACTGCGTTACTCCAGAAGAGCAAAAGAAATTGCTTGATGTTGTGAATCTTTTGTCACGTCAATTTCGCATAGGAAAAACAACGGTCATGCCACATGACCGCAAAGTTGACAAATATGCGAGAAAGTGGGGATTGAAAAGTGATCTCAAGCTGATGCTCAGAGCCATGTTGCCATACCAGACTCGGCACTACAGGCATACATAGACAAAACAACCGCCATTCGGCGGTTTTTAGATTTCCTTCAATATTATAATTTGCGTCACACCTCGAAGCCGAAGCCTGAGACAATCATCGGGGAAAGAAATAAAAACGAACCGCGTCGCATTTTATCCGTCAGCAATGCTAATACTATGATAAACAGTGTTTTTTGCTGAACGCTTCTTTTATGCTATAGCCATGTTATCCACCAAAGCGAAGCACGTTTTATGAAAACCTCCCTCGATCACCTGCCCGAATATAAACAGCAAGAGCTTGCGACGATCTCGACCATTCTGCGCGATACGCTGGACGACTATCTTGAAGGTAAAACGGGGAGTAAAAGCGAGTTTCGCATCCTGAAAATTATTCTGTTCGGTAGTTACGCCAAAGGGAACTGGGTCAGAGATCCGGTTAATGGTTACATCAGCGATTACGATATTCTGGTGATCGTGAATAAATCTGCTTTGGTGGAAGATTATGTGGTCTGGCAGCGGGCGGAAGAGCAAATTGATCGCAAAGTAAAATCCGCACCGCTTGGTTTGATTGTTCATGATTTGCAGGAAGTGAATGAACGATTGCAACAGGGACACTATTTTTTTAAGGATATCCGTGAAGAAGGGATTGAACTGTTTGCCGCGACACCGAAGCCGCTGATCGAGCCGGGGGATTTAACCGAGGCTGAGAAACGGGCAATTGCTCGCAAGCATTATGCGCAGTGGTTTAAAAGCGCAAATGCCTTTATCACTGGTTATCATCACTACTTAAATCAAGAAGAGTTATCCATCGCTGCTTTTGAACTTCATCAATCGACAGAACGCTTTTTGGCCTGTGTATTACTCACATGCACCAACTACTTACCCAAATCCCACAATATCGAAAAGCTGAGTAAATTGTGCGCGCAAATCGAGCCAGAGTTTAAGATGATTTTCCCCCTCGACAATAAATTCCACCGTCGCAGTTTTCGTCGCTTGCAACGCGCCTATATCGAAGCCCGTTATTCGGAGCATTATGAAATCACCGTAGAAGAGCTGGCTTATCTCGAAGGGCGAGTGTTGCAGTTAAAAGCGCTGGTTGAACGGGTTTGTTTGGCGCGGATCGATTGATTTATTCTGCCTGAGGGCAGTCATTGCTATTTTATTCCAGCCTTTGGCATCGAATTTTGACGCACAATCTCGTTTTTCGGTTTCAGAGGCATTGGTGTCTTGTGCGCCAGTTACTCTTGCCGAGATGCAAGAGTAACCAGAAAATCTTTTTTGTTTGGCTGAGTCTCGTCCTGTCCGGGCACGGATTTTACGGATGTCCCTATCCGGAAAATCCTGAAAACCTCGTCCTGAGGTTTTCTCCCTAATGATTCAGATTTCATTAATTTTCTTTGCAGAGAGATAGGAAGAGAATTTACTGAACTCAGGGTAAAATTCATGGATGAATTTTAAGCTTTTCGTGAGCAGGAGCGAATAAAAGCGCCCCTGATTATGTACGCTGAACTCAAATCTTAGGCATTTTGGGATACTTTTTCTGCCGTGAAAAAGTATCTGGGGCGCTTTCGGAGATGTTAATGAGATCAAGGAAAGTAATTGCGTCCCAAACACCTACATCACAAGTTTTATTTGCCTAGCCTCCGGCTCCCAAATTTGACGCACAATCTCGTTTTTCGGTTTCAGATGCATTGGTGTCTTGTGCGCGAGTGACTTTTGCCGAGATGCAAGCGTAACCAGAAGATCTTTTTTGTTTGGCTGAGTCACGTACTGTCCGGGCACGGATTTTACGGATGTCCTACCCGGAAAAGCCTAACCATTCATCCGTGAAAACGGGGTAGAATCCTTATGAGTGCCAGCCCTATAAAAACTATGCTATGTTCAATCATGCTAGCTTCCATGATTTAGTTGTTGACACACTAATTATGGATCTGGTTTTACACTAACCCACGGAATTGGAAGCTAGCCTCGTGGGGAGTCATTATGTCTATGTTCAAAGGAAAAGGAAGTATATGAATAAGTATGTGGCAATTTTGTCTAAGAAAAATAGACAGTTATTCAGCGATGAACTTTTACGTAAGCATGTAAGCTATCTTAAGGCTCAAGAGAAGTCAGGAGTTTTGGTGCTATGCGGTCCGTTTTCGGACAATGATTCAGCAATTCAAGTAATAATGTCAGATAGTTTAGAGGCAGCTAAGGAAATTGTTCAATCCGATCCATTTGTAAGTCAGGGCTATTATGGTGAGTTGGTGGTAAAAGAATTAATAGAAGCAAACGCCATGAATAACTGGCTAGTAGCAGATCCGCAAACAGAAGCTAATCGTGCTAGCTCACAAACGTAACAAAAGCAATCATCAGACAGACTAATTGCTTAGGCTCTAGTTTGCTGCTGTTGCTAACGTTAGCCATCAGAGGATGCAAGACGCTCAAGCAGACGCATAAATGTCCGGCGCATGTGTTTTTAAGTTTTGTTTTGTTGTTAGTTAAGTGAATGCGCGGCTTCGCTCAGTGTTAGGTAAATAGGAAGTTATGAGTCAAAGGATTATTGAAGTCATTGATTATCAGCCGCAGTGGGTTGTCGATTTTGCTAGAGAAAAAGATCTAATTAGTTCTGTTCTAACTGCCGCTAATATTCATGCAATACATCACATAGGCAGTACATCGGTTAAAGGATTATGTGCTAAACCAATTATCGATATCCTTTTGGAAGTAACAAGCCTTGATACATTAGATGATGAATCAGAAAATATGGCTTCTCTGGGATATTTGGTGAAGGGAGAGTTTGGTATCAAAGGTCGCCGTTATTTCCAAAAAGGCGGAATACAACGAACTCATCAAGTCCATGCATTTTTAGCAGATTCGCCAGAAGTTAAAAGACATCTCGCATTTCGAGATTATTTAAGAGCGTTCCCAAATATTGCGTTTAAGTACGGAGAAATTAAAAAGGCGGGTGCAGCAATTTGTAACAATGACATAGATGTTTACATTGATTACAAAAATAGCTTTATAAAAGAATATGAAGCAAAGGCAGTCCGGTGGAAATTTACATAACAAGAAGCTATGCCGTCAAAATGGAGAAAACATGGAAGTTCGATTTTTAGAGAAAAATTCTGATTATGAATCAGCCCTAGAGGTAATGTTACAACTTCGCCCAAATTACAATGTAGATACTTTATCTCGTCAGATCGACAAACAGCAATTGAATGGTTACAAAGTCGTTTATGTTAAATCATCAGAAGGTGTACTGGCCGTAGCAGGATTTAGTGTCGGTGAGAAGCTAGCTTGGGGTAAGCACATTTATATTGAAGACTTGGTGACTAACTCTCAATTTCGTTCGCGTGGCGTTGGCAAATTCATAATTGATTGGTTTAAAACGTACGCCTTAGAAATTGGTTGTGAGCAAATTCATCTGGATTCTGGTGTTCAGCGTTTTCCCGCACATAAATTCTATTTACGCGAAGGTTTCAATATCGCGAGTCACCACTTTTCAATGGTTGGGGTTCAAGATGGGTAATAAACGAGTATGACGTCAATCGTTAATGTTTCACTATCTTCCCAACACTTGGCATTTTAATCCAATCCCAATAGATCCCTAAACCAAGAAAATCATTCACGGGAGAATGGGTTTCTTGGTTTGGTGCTTGATTTGAATTGAGTGAAACATTTGTTGAAGCTAAATGAGTTACTAAACTCAGGAATGTCATCGCGCACTAAACCACCGCATCACAATTTCCACTGATTGTTAAAACGCTGCAATTTTGTACAAACCTTATCCATATCAAAAAATGTCATGTTTATGTCAATTTTTTCTGGCGATTTTCTGCAACTTATTCAATGCTATGTATGGTGTTTCGATGCTTATTCGAGAACACATGGCACTTATCCGAGATGTTCCGAATGGTGGTAGCACTGGTGAATCATTCGTGCGCAGATTAGACAGCACAATGCTGTGATTCCTGATGTAATGATATTTTTTACTGGCATTTTGTCTGTATTTTCATGTTATTAGGACAAAAATTTCATCGAGTGTCAGTAAGTTATACAGAAGTATTCCTGTAGAGTGATTCTGTATAATAAACTGTTATGTTACTCAAGTGGAAAGGTAAATGATCGAGTATTTAAAGTTAGTTGTTGATCTTGTGGGACATTTGGCTTGGCCAATAGTCGTCGCAGGAGCATTGTTGTACTTCAAAAAAGATGTTGCCAAGCTATTACAACGAGTAAAAAAAGCAAAGTATGGCGATATAGAAATTGATCTGGTTGAAGCTATCGATGAAGTCAAAGGTGATGCAATAGAATTAGGAATCACCATTGCTTATCCTAGCTCGTCTTTTAGTGCTAGTGATTTAGAATTAGTGCAGACAGCACCAGAATGGGCATTTTTACAATCTTGGCAAAATATCGAGAATATCCTTATAACTAAAGGATCTGACGGTAAGCGTCAGCCAATTACCAAGATAGTTCGGCAATTACAAGGTTCAGAGAAGATTGATAGTGGTTTAGCCGATCTAATTCTAAAAATGTATCGTTTGAGAAATGAAATTGTGCATGTGAGTGGAATTGATCTTACTAAGGCTGAAGCAATGGAATGGTTAGGTGTATCGAAGAGTATTTCAGATCGCTTAATCCAAAAATTAGCATAGAAATCAGACCGTAACATAACAAACGAGTATGGCGTCAATAGTTAATTTTTCGCCATATTTTCATTCCACATAGTTCCGTCTCTTAGCATTGAATTCAGGATCACAACCATCTTTCTAACACAGGCAATGATGGCTACTTTTTTGGGTTTTCCTGCTTCCAGTAATCGCTGATATGTGGTCTTAAAAACAGGGTTAGATTGCATTGCAGACATCATCGCCATATACAGGACTGTACGCACCTGAGCACGCCCACCTTGGATAATTCGTTTGCCTTTATAGCGGCCACTTTCTCTATTCATGGGAGCAACACCTATTAGAGAAGCCGCTTGTTTATTGTTGATGTAACCCAGCTCAGGAACGTTGCTAATGATGGCGGCCGCACTCACTTTCCCGATGCCTGGGACACTTTGTAAAATGATATTTTTGCTCTGATAAGAAGGCGTTTTTTCAATGAGAGCAATGATGAGTGTTTCGATCTTCTCTATCTGATTTTTGAAGGAAGTAATGATAGGATTGATTGTGGAATGAAGCGTTTTAGGGAGTTGTTGTAAGCGATTCTTTTCCATGGTTTGCATCGTTAAAATTTGATGTCGACGGGCGACTAAATCACTCATTAATCGCATGATTTCTGGTTTTAACTGGGTCAGTTGAGGTTGAATGGCTTCGCTATAATGAGCGATTAATTGAGCATCCAGTTTATCCGTTTTAGCTCTGCGGCCAATAGCGCCAGCGAAGCGTTTAATGTGGATAGGATTGGCAATTACAAAAGGTAAATTGGCTTTGGAACAGGCGATAATAAAAGGCATTTCAAGGCGGCCGGTTGCTTCGATAACGATGCGTTCAGGCTGATGTTTCTTGATGACTTTTACCGCTTCTTTTATTCCTTTACCATCATTAGAAACCGTAAAAAAGATATCAAGTGGGCGGATATAGATATCTAGATTTGCTTTGCCGGTATCAACACCGACATTAATATTTTGAAGTGTGTTTGTATTCATAATAAGCTAACTCTTGCTTGCGTAATGCGGGTTCGAGACCCAGTCGAGTATTCGAGTTTAGTGCTTGGAGTTCTATGTCGCGTTCATGTTTGTTATCGGTCTCTCGATAGAGGAGCCAGCGTTCAATCGAACTACGACATAGAAAGCTTTAGTTGCAGCTAAAGCCTGGGTCTCACATTACCCGAAACAGGTCGATTAATGGGGATAATTTCCCATACAAACTGTTTAAGAGTGATTCGCAACGCGTGGCATTTTTACTATGCGTTGTGTTTGGTGTTTAAGGTGGTATGCGGCGGCATCGGTATTGCGTTGCTCACACCTTAACAGGGCGTTAGGTAATTGAGTTTACACACCAAAAGGAGATGGAATATGGCAAAAGGTAGAAACTTTGTTTTCCCTAATCCGGAAAATACCAAACTGAAAGATAACGCAGTATTTTGTTCTAATGAACGAATAATAGCGCTATATAATCAAGCAAATGACACCGATAGAAAGCGGATGACTGACAATATTAAGCACTGGTTTGCAAGCGAAGCTCAGGAAAATGGCTGGGCCGGAGGCAACTATCTTAGAGACTCCCAAACAGGGCATTCCGCAGGCTGCGTACTCTTTACTCCTTCAAAAGAAACAAATATCCATATAACGAAGAATACCCTTGTCCTTCACGTAGACAATGAAGATGCCTAACAAAGCAAATCAGTTCGCAGTCGTTGGCTACCGGACTCGCTACGCTCGCCGCTGTTTGCGGCGTTAACTGTATCTCTATTTAGTCAGATAATTTAGCTTCTTAGTATATCTTCTGAATACCCAACCTGTAAGTACTTCGTCATCCAACACAACACGCACATAAATCCAACTTTTATCAGTGTTATCTATTACTTCAACAACGTCACCAAGATGCAATGTACCGAATGAGGTATGCTTTTTGGCCGGTCCTTCTCGAAGATTGAGGTTGTTACCGATTATGACCCTGAGAGTTTTTGTATCGTTGCCGAATGTCTGCTTACGAATTTCACTCTTTATCTCTCTACTTGAGCTAACATTCGAAAAATAATCTCTGATCAAATCAGCTCTTTCCATATATGCGGTGGCGATACATGAAACAAAAAAAGGTAAAAAGAAATTTTTAAGTAACCAAATTATTGTGTTCAATGCCTTTTCGGAAAGACTATCGACACTTTTCCCTTGAAATATGGTTTGTTCTAGCTCGTTTCTGACATCGGAATCGATATCAACATCACCTTGTTCAACAATGTCTTTAAGTTGGCTGAAAAAGTCATCATTTTGAGCTATGCTAGTCTGCTTTCCAGTGATGTTGTCATCGTTTGTGGAAATTGATCTAGATGTAATTTTTCGGCGATATCGTTGGCGACATTGCTCGATAATTCGTAATTTTTGTTCGTTGGTCAAATTCAACCAGTTGAACCTTTCTTCTCGTTTTCTCATGCAGCCTTTGCAATACCCCTTTTCATCGACTGAGCATACGCCTATGCAAGGACTTGGTACTGAAAAAAAAGAAAGTTGCTCCATATAGCCTTAACTTCATATTTGTTTTTAGTTAGCGGTGGTAAATGATACAGTCGCGTATTGCTTTGGTGTACTATTTTTTGCGTAAGCCGTTATACAGTTAACAAGACGAATCAATTGACATATATTTTGCAATTGTTTCATGCGTTAGGCTACAAGGAGAAAATATGACATATCGAGTAAAAGTTTATCCTCATAACGATCTTCTGAATTTAGCTCATTTCCAACGGGAAACTATTCGGAAAAAGTTAGCGGATGAAAATCTTGATGGCATTAAATTAGATTGCCTATCTTGTTTAGTCTCTTTGGCTTTCTCTGTTGAGGCGCTGGTTAATTTTGTTGGATACAAAAAAATACCAAAATGGAAAGAATTCGACAGGTACAAAAACAAAATAACGAAAGTGTGTGCCAAGGCGGGCGTTGAATTTGATAAGAGTGTTGGTCTTTACGAAAAACTATGGCAGTTAAAAGAGTTACGAGATCATGTAGCCCATGGTGAGCCAATAGAAATTGAAACAGATGTTACAACTCGAGAAGAATTGCGTGAGCAAATGAGTTGTCCTTGGGATAGCTGTCTAACTCCCGAGATAGTTGAAACAATGTTTCGGACTGTGAAAGAGTTTGAAAAACTTCTTTTTACAAACTGTCATATAAATGTTGGTGAAACTTTGACATCAGCTGTAAGGGTTGGGTAGTTGCCTAACAAGCAACTTGTCTGTATAAATGTTCCACCCAATTCAAATCAGCCCCTCAACTAAGAAAATCATTCATGGAAGAATGATTAAGCTTTTCCGGGTAGGACGCCCGTAAAAGCTGGTTCTAGACAGCGTGCGATTCAGCCAGACCAAAAGAATTTTCTGGTTCATCTTTCATTCTTGAAAGATGAACTGGCGCACAGAGCACTAATGCTTCTGAAACCGAAAAAATATATTGTGCGTCATACTTGGGCGTCAAAGGCGCATTCAGTGGGTCACACCGTGGCAATGGCAGTTATTCAGCAGGTTGAAAATAGGGAGTCCACATAAGCAACTTGTCTGTATAAATGTTTCACCTAATTCAAATCAGCCCCTAAACCAAGAAAATCATTCAAGGAAGAATGATTAAGCTTTTCCGGGCAGGACGCCCGTAAAAGCTGGTTCTGGACAGCGTGCAACTTAGCCAGCCCAAAAGAATTTTCTGGTTCGTCTTTCATGCTTGAAAGATGAACTGGCGCACAGAGCACCGATGCCTCTGAAATCGGGAAAATATATTGTGCGTCATACTTGGGCGTCAAAGGCGCATTCAGTGGGTAAGATTACGGGAAGTCGGTCACACCGTGGCAATGGCAGTTATTCAGCAGGTTGAAAATAGGGATCCCACATCAGCAACTTGTCTGTATAAATGTTCCACCTAATTCAAATCAGCCCCTCAACCAAGAAAATCATTCAGGGAAGAATGATTAAGCTTTTCCGGGCAGGACGCCCGTAAAAGCTGGTTCTGGACAGCGTGCGACTCAGCCAGACCAAAAGAATTTTCTGGTTCGTCTTTCATTGTTGAAAGATGAACTGGCGCACAGAGCACCGATGCCTCTGAAACCGAAAAAATATATTGTGCGTCATGCATGAGAGCCAAAGGCTTAGAATATAAAACCAGTGCCACCTCGCATCACCACAATACACAACCCAATGCATTCATTTTCCGGCAATTTAACGCCATTTTAGCGATAAATTTAACAATTACTTGAAATGGGAATTAAACTCATTTAGATTTTCATCTCTTTTAATGCACATCTCAATTGAATAAACGGATCAGACCATCTCATGATTCATGCCAAACACAATAATCAAACGCCGACATCTTCTCCTTTAGGTAAAAAAACACCTTTAGCGTTGATGATCGCGCTCAGCTTTTCTGCCGCAGCAGTGGCAAGTGACGACACCAAGACAACTTCTGCCGATGCAACCATGACTGTCCACGGACGGGCACTGTCTCTTTATCGTGCTGAAGAAACCTCTCTGGCGACGAAAACCCCGACCGCGATTGATGATACACCGCAGTCGATTCAGGTGCTGCCCCGCCAGTTGATCGAGGATCAGGCCGCACGGCAGATTACCGATTTGTACCGCTCAATGAGCGGTGTCAGCCAATACAACTATTCTTATGTGACGTTCCGGGGCTTCCGTCAGGACCACGTACTGTATGACAGTGTGCGCGGCGACCCGTTTGAAGGGTTGTCGATTCCACAGTTATTTAATATTGAGCGGGTTGAAGTGCTCAAAGGCCCTGCGGCAGCGGTGATGGGCAGTGGTGAACCGGGTGGCACCATCAACTATACAACTAAAAAGCCAACATACGCGACTAAACGCCATGTCGCTGTAACCGGTGGTAATCAAGATTTTACCAGTGCTCAGATGGCGTTATCCGGCTCTGCCAATGCCGATCAGTCGCAGCGTTATCGTCTCGGTATTTATCAAGATCATGAAAATCCTTATCGTAAAAATACCGACACCCGTAACCGCATTATCGATTTAGGTTATGAGTGGGATGCCGGAGCCGATACCACGATTGGTCTGCAATATATCAATGTGACTCAGCATATCGGCGGGGGACGAATCCGCGGGATTCCGACCGATGATGACGGTAACTTTTTAGCCGCTGCATCATGGAATGCCAATGATGCCAGCGATTACCATGATCTGGAGGCGCAAGTCTATCAGGTGCGTGTGAATCATAATATCAATGACTGGCTCTCCGGTGATGTGACTTTGCGTTATTTTGAAAATGAAGATACGCAAAAATACCATGAATCACGCTCGTTGAAAGATACGAACGGTGACGGTATCAATGATACGGTTACCCGTGAATATCGCGATCAGTTGCGAACCAATAAAGCGGGCTCTGTGACCGCGAATCTGGTGGCACAGCTGGAACAACATACGCTGCTGTTCGGGGCTGATTATTATCGGCTCGACAATGAATTTACCTATTACCGTGCGCAGCGTAAAGATGGTGTTTCCGACCGGAGTTTGACTAATCCGGATTACACGCCGGACGATGTCTCATCATATAAAAGCTCCCTTTCCAAGCATACCGACTCACGTGAAGAGCGGTACGGGGCGTACCTTCAGGATCAATGGCAAATTACCGATGCATGGAATGTGCTGTCAGGTGTTCGGCTTGACGGTTACCGCGATAAAGTGGTTGATTTGAAGAAAGAGACGCAAGAACAGTACACCGGAACAGGGTTCTCTTACCGGATCGGCTCTACCTATAAGATCAACGCACAATTCCACCCTTATGCGGTGATTGCAACCGGTTTTGTTCCTCAGGCTGCGGCATCTCAGGCGTCCGATAATGGCGGGCCGTTCGATCCGGAAGAGAGTTTGATGTATGAGACCGGGGTGAGAACGTACCTGTTTGATAATCGGGTCAATATGAATGTGGCGCTCTACCACATTACCAAGGAAAACGTCCTGCAAACCGATCCGAATGACAGTGATAAGCAGGTGGCGTATGGCAAGGTTCGTAGTCAGGGGATCGAAGTGGATATCTTGGCTGACTTAACGGAAAACTGGGTTGCGAACCTGTCTTACGCGTATAACGATACGTTGGTTAAGCAGGGATATGGTGAGTTTTCTAACCGGACGGTCGGCAAACGTTTTGCCAACGCACCGCATAACCAATTGGGTTTATGGACGCGCTATCATTTCCCTGCGATTGATTCCTCCATCGGGTTCGGGGCGGATTATGTCAGTGAACAGCTCACCCAAGATGCGCAAAAAGTGAAGCCGTTCACGGTGTACGATATGTCATGGCAGACCTTGTGGCATGACTGGAAGTTCCAGCTGAATGTGAAAAACTTGTTTGATAAATCCTATGCGGTCAGTGGTTTCACTGAGGCAACCGGCTCGTTTGTCGGTGAGCGGCGTCGTGTTTATTTACAAGCAGATTATTCATTCTGATATGCATTGGCCCGGTGTTTTTCCGGGCCTTTTTGTATCGTTCTTTTGTATCAGATTGCGCTATCAGATCTTTGTATCAACGGCTTGTCTCAGTCAGACCGAATGTGATTGAGAGACAAACCGTGCCTATTGCTGGTGTTATACCTGCGTTTTTCGTAATATGAACAATTCTCATTTAAATATGACTCAATACTTTGATTTTTGGATGTTTTACAACATGCTGAAAGGCTCTATGCGACGTATTGCTTTGCTACTCTTGTTATTGTGCGGGGTTTCGACATCGGTTCTGGCGGTGACGGTTCAGGATCAACGGGGCACATTTTCAATCGATTATATTCCGAAGCGAATTGTTGTCTTGGAGTTCTCTTTTGCAGATGCACTGGCGGCTGTCCATGTCAGCCCTGTCGGGATTGCCGATGATAAAGATGCCGAGCGTCTGTTACCGGCTGTCCGGGCGCAGTTTTCCGACTGGGTTTCGGTGGGAACGCGTTCTCAACCGTCACTGGAGATGATTGCCGCGCTGCAACCGGATCTGATCATTGCTGATGCGGATCGTCATGCGGCTGTGTATGATGATTTGGCGAAAATTGCGCCGACACTGATGCTCCACTCGCGTCGGGAGACCTATGCCGATAATCTGGCTGCCGCTGCTGTCATTGGCACCGTTGTCGGCAAAGCACAGGCAATGCAGCAACGACTCGCTTTACATCAACAACGGATGGCTGAATATCGTCAGCAGTTGCACGCTTTACAGGGTAAAACGTTGTTGTTTGGTGTCGCGCGGGAAAATGCTTTTCATGCGCATGGCAATGATTCATATGCGGGCGGGGTGGCTCAGGCATTAGGATTTAAGTCGCCCCCGGCATTATATAATGATCGTGCCAGTCACCAGATTGGACTGGAACAGCTGTTAGCAATCAATCCGGACTATCTCGTCGTCGGTGACTATACCCCGAACAGTATTATCCGGCGGTGGAAAAAGCAGCCTTTGTGGCAGATGTTAGGGGCTGTTCGGGCGCATCATGTGATTTCCGTGAGTGGTAACCTTTGGTCAAGATGTCGGGGAATTCTGGCGGCTGAATATATGGCAAAAGACTTACTTCAGTTGGTGTCGCCATCGTCATGAGTCGTCCCTCGCCAACCATTCGTCCCAGCGCGACGCACACCCGGATGATACGTATCACGCTGCTCTTGTGTCTGAGTGGATTGGTGGTGTTGCTCGCGTGGTGGGGGTTGTGGGCTTTTTCTGCCATTCCGATGTCGCTCAGTACACCTTATAATGCCTTTTTTTCCTCTCAACCCCCGGGGATTGCCGAAACGGTCATTGTTGAGATCCGCCTTCCCAGAGTGATTGAAGCGATTTTGGTGGGTGCCGGGCTGGCCGTTGCCGGGCTGTTAATGCAGACGCTGACCCGTAATCCGCTCGCATCACCCAGTTTATTTGGCGTCAATGCCGGTGCAGCTTTGGGTGTTGCACTGACATCAACCCTGTTTTTACAACAAGCCTATCTTAGCCAGCCGATTGCTGCGATTGTCGGCGGGGCACTGGCGTGGACAATTGTGGTGGTGCTCGGGGGCGCATGGCGCACCGGAGCCGAGCGTAAACAGCTGGTTTTGGCTGGTATTGCCGTCTCTGCGTTGTGCGCAGCGATGACCAAAGCGCTGGTGATCTTGGTTGAAGATCAGGCCACAGGGGTGATGACGTGGCTTGCCGGTTCTTTTGCCAGTGTGAGCTGGCAACAGGTCGTTTTGAGCTGGCCGCCGTTATTGCTTGCTTTGCTGATGGCATGGGCTTTGGCGCCTAAGTTGAATTTATTTGCTCTGGGGGATGAGCGGGTCCAAAGCCTCGGTGTTCGTTTGACATGGATTCGCGCATTCACCGGACTATTGGTTTTTATCATCGTCGGGGTGTGTGTCAGTGCCGTGGGTTCGATTGCGTTTGTCGGCTTGATCGTGCCGCATATGGCGCGGAAATTATTTGGCTATGATCTGCGTTGGTTGGTGCCGGGCACCGCTTTGGTCGGGGCGATGCTGACGTTAAGTGCCGATATGTTTAGTCGCTGGGTGATTTTCCCCTCAGAAACACCGGCGGGTGCCGTGCTGGCACTGATGGGCGCGCCTTGTTTTATCTATCTGGTCAGGAAAGAACGATGAATCATGGATTGAAGATGCCGTTGATCCTGAGTGGGCTGATTGTCGTCAGTTTTTTAGCGAGTCTGAAATACGGGGCGGTTGATCTGAGCTGGACGCAGTTATGGCAAGGATTACACAATCAAGGTGCCTTTGCTTTTACGATTTATGACTACCGTTTTCCGCGCGCGATTGTGGCAATTCTGGTCGGGGCGATGCTGGCAACGGCCGGTGTCTTGATCCAAGGTGTGATTCGCAATCCGCTCGCATCGCCCGATATTCTGGGTGTCAGTCATGGTGCGGGGTTAGCGGCCGTCGTGATGATGACGCTGTTTCCGGCAGTCTCGGTCTTATGGCTGCCGTGGGTTGCACTGGTCGGGGGGATTGTTTCGGCCTTGATTCTGGCATTGCTGGTACGAGGCAATCTGGCACCGGTGAAACTGGCGATTACCGGTGTGGCACTCGCAGCTTTTTATGGCAGTGCGATTGATTTCATCATGCTGATTCATCCGCTGGATATTAACAACGCCTTACTCTGGCTGACCGGCAGTCTCTGGGGACGCAGTTGGGAGCAGATTCAGCTCTTGTTACCGTGGTGTGTACTTCTGCCTGTGGTACTGGGGTTAAGTCATCCACTCAATATTTTGGTATTAGGCGAGCAGCGGGCGACCAGTCTGGGAGTGACCGTCAAGCTGACCCGATTGATTGCGCTGGCAATTGCGGTGGGGTGGACTTCGGCTGCGGTCGCGATTTGCGGGCCGATTAGCTTTTTGGGGTTGATCGCCCCTCATTTGGCGCGTCAACTGGTCGGCGGTAAGCATCAAATTTTGCTGCCGACAGGCATGTTGGTCGGTGCCTTGATCTTACTGGTTGCAGATTTCGTTTCTCGGGTGATTGATCCGCCGATTGAACTGCCGGCCGGGATCCTCACCGCTGCAATCGGGGCGCCTTACTTTTTGTATTTATTAGTCAAAATGAGATAAACATGGGACTGAAGACAGAGAATCTTGATGTCGGATACGGTGAAACACCGATTGTTCAGCAGGTGAACCTACAGATTTTATCAGGGAAAATCACCGCTTTGCTCGGGCCCAATGGGTGCGGGAAATCAACCCTGCTGAAAGCGTTAGTGCGTCTTCTCGCCCCGCAGTCAGGCATGGTTCAGTGGCAGGGCAAAGATATTCGGGATTACTCATCACAGGCGATGGCTCGGGTGCTATCGCTATTGCCTCAGTCTCAGGAAGTGCCAGAGGGGATTCTGGTCCGCGATGTGGTCGGTTATGGCCGGAGCCCTTATACCGGTTTTTGGGGACAGTTAACCCAGACCGATCAGCATCAAGTCGAATTGGCCATGCAATTGACGGGGGTGACGGCATTTGCCGAACGGAAAATCGCGGAGCTGTCCGGTGGTCAGTGTCAACGGGTCTGGCTTGCGATGACGCTGGCGCAGGATACCGACTATGTTTTTCTCGACGAGCCGACAACCTATCTTGATTTGAACCATCAGGTTGAGCTGATGAAACTGATGCGCCTCTTGAATCATGAAGGAAAAACATTAGTAACGGTCCTGCATGATATCAATCAGGCTTGTCGTTATTGTGATCATCTGATTGTGATGAATGGCGGGCGGGTTGTCGCTCAGGGGGCGCCGGAGGAAATACTGACCACACAATTGCTGGCGGATGTCTTTGCGCTGGATGCTGAAGTTCATCGCGATCCGATCGCCGGCACGCCGATGTGTGTGGTCAAGTAGTGCTGCTCGATTTCGTGCGGTAATATCCACTCGCGTTAATAAAAAAGGCGTGTTAATAAAAAGACGTGTTAATAAAAAGACAGACGTGCTAATAAAAAACGAATCAAAACCTGTGCCAATAAAAAAGCACTAAGCCAGATTGGCTTAGTGCTTTGTATGATCAATTTGCTGATCGGTGTGGCTGATTACTCTTCGTTATGCATTTCAGCCCAGGTTTGTGCACATTTGACTGCGCGTTTCCAGCCTTTATAACGACGTTGCCGCTTTTCTTCATCATGATGTGGTGAGAAAGTGCGATCAATCTCGGCTTTGTTTTTGAGCTCGTCTAAGCTATCCCAGAAACCGACGGCAATACCGGCAAGGTAGGCCGCGCCCAAAGCGGTCACTTCGGTGACTTTCGGACGAAGTACCTGCGTATCCAGCACATCAGACTGGAACTGCATCAGGAAGTTATTGGCAACCGCGCCGCCATCAACTCTTAGCCCTGCCAGTTGAATACCGGAGTCCGCTTGCATGGCATCCAGCACGTCCCGAGTCTGATAGGCGACACTTTCAAGTGTTGCACGAATGATATGGTTTGAATTGACGCCCCGGGTCAGGCCGACAATGGTACCGCGTGCATAAGCATCCCAATATGGCGCGCCTAAACCGGTAAATGCCGGCACCACGTAAACCCCGTTTGCGGTATCTTCTTTGGTCGCAAAATATTCGGAATCTCTCGCATCGGAGATCAGTTTCAGTTCATCTCTGAGCCACTGAATTGCCGCACCACCCATAAAGACGGCACCTTCGAGTGCGTAAGCCGGTTCGCCATTCGGGCCACAGGCCAGTGTGGTCAGCAGACCATTACTGGAGGTGACTTTTTCCTGTCCGGTGTTCATCAACAGGAAGCAGCCGGTACCATAGGTATTTTTTGCCTGTCCTGCCTGAACACACATTTGCCCGTACAGCGCGGCTTGCTGGTCTCCGGCAATCCCGGCGATTGGAATACGCGTTCCCCCTTTACCACCAATGTTGGTTTGACCGTAGACTTCCGAAGATTTTTTAACTTCCGGCATCATGGAAAGCGGAATGCCGAATTCTTGCAGAATTTTCTCATCCCATTGCAAGGTATTGATGTTGAACAGCATCGTCCGTGAGGCGTTGGTGTAGTCTGTGACATGGACGCGACCTTGTGTCATTTTCCACACCAGCCAAGTATCCACGGTCCCGAACAACAATTTGCCGGCTTCGGCATCTTCACGGGCACCTTCGACATTATCCAGAATCCATTTGATTTTTGTTCCGGAGAAATAAGGGTCTAATAATAGCCCGGTGTTTTCCCGAATGTATGATTCCAGTCCGCGTGCCTTGAGGGTTTCACAGATCTCTGCGGTACGGCGACATTGCCAGACAATGGCATTGTAGACCGGTTTACCGGTTTCTTTATTCCAGACGATCGTTGTTTCACGTTGGTTGGTAATCCCGATTGCTGCCACTTCATCACTACGAATCCCAGCCTTACTAATGGCTTCGATTAATGTTGAGCTCTGGGTTGCATAGATTTCCATCGGGTCATGCTCGACCCAACCGGCTTCGGGATAAATTTGAGTAAATTCACGCTGAGATACACTGACGATATTGGCATCATGGTCAAGTACGACGGCCCTTGAGCTTGTTGTCCCTTGATCAAGGGCGACTACGTATTTTTGCTCAGTCATGGTTCATTCCTTTATCTTTTATTGTTTCGTGTTTTAGTTGCTGCTTAAATTATTTTTACTTTTATCCAATTTGTGATTGAGCGCGGTTAAATATGCGCCTCTGTATTGTCTTTGGTGTCACATTGGTTCGGGATGGTGCAACCGACGCCGACGGTCGGCAAGTATGTCGCGATGAATTTAGGATAAGCCCAGGCACCGAAGCACGCACCGGCAATCGGTCCGACGATCGGCACAATAAAATAGGGGATATCCTTACCGCCAGTCAAGGCAAAGTCCCAACCAGCCAGATAAGCGAACAGTTTGGGGCCGAAATCCCGGGCGGGGTTCATGGCAAAACCGGTCAATGGCCCTAATGAGCTCCCGATGACGGCAATGAGTATCCCGATCAACAGTGGGTTCATCGCGTTTCTGTGTGCGCCGTTATTTTCATCACCGAGCGCCAGAATCCCAAACATCAGTACCGCAGTGATGGTAAATTCAACGGCCACGGCACCAAAGAAGGATAATGATGCATTCGGGTAAGTTGAGAAAATACCGGCTGTTGCGAGTGCCGCCTGACTGCTGCGCAGCATGTCATGGGTGACTTCATAGTTGGCGAATAGGTTGCTATACAACGCGTAAATTAATGCCGCAGCGCAAAATGCACCGAGGATTTGTGATGCGATGTAAGGCAGTACTTTTGCTTTGTTAAAACCGTGGAATGCTGCCAGAGCAATCGTTACTGCAGGGTTGATATGTGCGCCGGAGACACCTGCCGTGCAATAGATTGCAATCGACACGCCGAGCCCCCAAATGATACTGATTTCCCATTGCCCATATGACGCTCCGGTGAGAACCAGCGCTGCCACACAGCCAACACCAAAAAATATCAGTAACCCTGTTCCGATAAATTCAGCGATGCATTCCCCTAGTAGGGTATGTTGTTTTGTTCGAGCCATAGGTAAGAGTCCTTGTTTTACTCACGTATATGCACGGATGCACGGCTCATTCTGCATAGAATTCTTTGCGCGAAAACAAACAAACATAATTAATGAGTGTTCGAGCACAATTGTGTCCCTTCTATTTCTATTTTTGTTAATTGGAGCATAATTTTACAGGATGACATCCTGTTTAATGGAACAATATGGATGCTAAAATGTCAGTTTTGAGCCAAAAAATCGCTTGTATTTCCTATCTTTATTGATAAAAGCATTGATAGTTGTGGTGTTATCGTTGACGGATGACGACTGTGCATCAGCGTATGCAGGGGAAGGGAGGGCGATTCACTCCAGAGTCTACTTGCCTCTGCCACGTCGTTCCGCACCCATCATAATTGTGACAAACCACGTAATATGACGATCTCTCATTGGACTCTGGATTGGTTAAAAATGTTCGTTCGCTCTTTTGTGAGCAATATATCGAACATTTTAGATAATAAATGACACACTATTTGTCAGTGCATTGATATCAGAAGGTTCATATAGATGGTGGTTGCCCGAAGGTTGGAAACAGATGTCGTTATTATCGGTGGTGGTGCGACAGGCACTGGCATCGTGCGTGATTGCGCGTTACGTGGTATCGACTGTATTTTACTCGAACGGGATGATATTGCTTCCGGGACGACGGGGCGAAATCATGGTTTATTACATTCGGGCGCGCGTTATGCGGTGACTGACCCTGAATCCGCAAAAGAATGTATTCAGGAAAATCGAATCCTCAGGCGGATCGCCAAACACTGTGTCGAACCGACCAACGGTTTGTTTGTCACATTACCGGAAGACGATTTGGCTTATCAGGATACATTCATTAAGGCTTGTGGCGTTGCCGGTATTGAAACGACGCGTTTAAGTGCCAAAGAAGCGCTGGTTTTAGAGCCGCATGTTAACCCACAGTTGCTTGGTGCCGTCAAAGTGCCTGACGGCACATTAGATCCTTTTCGGTTGTGTAGTGCGAACATTCTGGACGCGAAAGAACATGGTGCGCGTGTATTAAATCGTACATGGGTACAAGGCCTGATTCGTCAGGGGGATACTGTGCTTGGCGTTCGGGCCTGGCGTTCAGATACCCGTGAACATCTTGAAATCTATGCCAAAGAGGTGATCAATGCCGCTGGTATCTGGGGGCAAAACATTTGTGAGTATGCGGATCTGAAGATTCGCATGTTTCCTGCCAAAGGGTCTTTGCTGATTCTGGATTACCGGATTAATAACCTGGTGATTAATCGCTGCCGCAAACCGGCCGATGCCGATATTCTGGTGCCCGGAGATACCATATCTTTAATCGGTACGACCTCTGAACATGTGGATTATGACCAGATAGACAATTTGCAAGTGACTGAACGTGAAGTTGACTTACTGCTCAAAGAAGGGGAAAAGCTCGCCCCGATTATGGCCAATACGCGGGTCCTCCGGGCATATGCCGGTGTCCGGCCGTTAGTTTCTGTTGATGATGATGGTAGCGGCCGCAATATCAGCCGGGGGATCGTTTTACTGGATCATGAAGCGCGGGATGGCCTGAAAGGGCTAACGACGATTACCGGTGGTAAGCTTATGACTTATCGTCTCATGGCGGAGTGGGCAACTGATATGGTCGCGCAAAAACTGGGTCATTCCGCACCGTGTGAAACCCATATCAAACCGCTGCCGGGAGCCAACGGCATGCCGAAGCAGGCGAAAAAAACAGCCAGTCTCGCCAAACCCGTTTATGAATCGGCAATTTACCGTCACGGTGAACGCGCGGAACAATTTTTAGCCGACAACCCTGAAAGTCAGGCGGTGATCTGTGAGTGTGAAATGGTGACAGCCGGTGAAATCGAATATGCGATTTCACAGTTGGATGTCAAAAACCTGATTGATCTCAGGCGTCGGACTCGTTTAGGGATGGGCCCCTGTCAGGGTGAATTGTGTAGTTATCGGGCTGCGGCGCTGTTTTCAGAATACACTGAGATGGATGGTTGTGAATCCGGTGCCTTGTTGACCGACTTTCTGGAAGAACGCTGGAAAGGCATTAAACCGATCTTCTGGGGCAATGCGTTACGGGAAGCGGAGTTCAGTTACTGGATCTATCAGGGATTGCTTGGCGTGGGAGAGCAACCGGTGATGGACACAGATCCGCAGCAGGAGGAACGCCAATGATGAATTATGATATCGCCGTGATCGGCGGCGGAATTGCCGGTTATTGTGCTGCGATCCGCAGTCAGCAGGCTGGTCGGAAAACCGTGCTGATCAGTCAGGGGCAGAGTGCGCTGCATTTTTCTTCAGGCTCTATTGATGTGTTGGGTCGCCTGCCGACGGGTGAGCCAGTCGTGGATCCTTTCGCGGCCATTTCTCAGTTAGAAAGCGCTCAGTTAGAAAATGATGAACTTGCGTCCGCTGTATTGCAGGAAGCGGCGTTACCGGAAGAGGCCGACTCACGGCAACAGACCATCCGTCAGACGGTGCAACATCCCTATGTGAAAGTTGGCCGGACAGGCGTCAAGCAGAGTTTGTTGTGGTTTAAAGAGATGCTGGCCGCAGAGGTTGCGCTTTCTCATCAGCCGGATCATGCCAACCATTGGCGTATTACACCGTTTGGGACCCTGAAAGCAACTTGGTTATCTCAACCACATGTCTATCAGCATCGTACGAACGCCCCTTTTCGTGAAATTGTGATTATTGCGCTGGCAGGATACCGCGATTTTCAGCCACAGATCCTGAAGGATAATTTAGCCCGTATTGCTGATTTTTCCGGGTTGCCGATCCGGATTGCTACGATTCATCTCCCCAGTGTTGAACATGATCAGCGTCATCCGTGTGAACGACGTTCGCTTGATATTGCTCATCTGCTGCAACAGGCGCCGATTTGGTCGGCATTTTGTGAACAACTGACCGAGATGACCCAGTCCGATGATTTGGTGATTTTGCCTGCGGTCGTCGGTCATGGTGATGGGATGGCAATCTTAGATCGCTTACAGCAGGAAACGCAGCGTCACTTTCATGAGGTCCCGACCATGCCACCGTCGTTGATGGGCATGCGCCTCGAAGCCGCGTTACACCGGATTTTTATTCAGGCGGGGGGCGTTCATCTCAAGGGGGATCAAGTGCTCGGCGGCCACTTTGAAGGACACCGTCTGACAGAAGTGTATACCCGGAATCTGACCGATATCCCGGTTCGGGCCGAGCATTATATTATGGCAACCGGCAGTTATTTCAGTCAGGGGTTACAGGCATCACGACAGGCGATCAAAGAGCCAGTTTTCGGTTTGGACGTCGCGCAAATCACGCCGAGAACACAATGGGGCGGGCATGATTTTGTCGCGCAGCATCAGCCGCATCCGTTCATGACTTTTGGGGTATCAACCAACGATCAGCTGCATCCGAGTTATTGCGGGGAAACGATTACTAACCTTTATTGTTGTGGGGCAATGCTGGCCGGCTATGACCCCGTGTTTGAAGGCAGTGGTGGCGGTGTTGCCATTGCAACTGCGTATCATGCCGTCGAGCAATGCATCACCGATAATGTTTGTCCGGCAACTTGTCAGGAGGCTCTTTCATGAATCGTCGTTTTACTCAGCTTGCCCCTCAGAGTACCTCGTTTGAACAGTGTATCAAGTGTACGGTATGTACCGCTTATTGTCCGGTTTCGAAGGCAAATCCTGACTACCCGGGCCCGAAACAGTGTGGTCCGGATGGTGAGCGTTTACGTATCAAAAATCCGGCTTATTACGATGAAGCGTTGAAATATTGCACCAATTGCAAACGGTGTGAAACTGCGTGTCCTTCCGGGGTCAAAATTGGCGATATGATTGCTGTGGCCCGTGGTAAATATGGCAAGGAGCCGCTTAATCCGAAACGCATCCGGGATTATATCCTCAGTCATACCGATCTATTCGGTACACTGGCATCACCGTTGGCACCGCTTATCAATGCAACGACCGCTCTACCGATAGTCAAAAAAGCCATGCATCAGGTGATTGGGGTTCACCAGCATAAATCATTACCCAAGTATTCCCACGGGACATTCAGACGGTGGTTCAAACAAAACTGCACCCGTCAGCCGTTGTATCAGCATCAGGTGACTTATTTTCACGGCTGTTATGTGAACTACAACCATCCGCAACTGGGTAAAGACTTCATCAAAGTTATGAATGCGATGAACATCGGAGTTCGCTTGCTGGAGCGTGAAAAATGTTGTGGTGTGCCTTTGATGGCGAACGGATTTCATCACAAAGCACGTCAGAACGCTGAGGCAAATGTTCAATCGATGATATCGGCTGTGCAGGATTATCAAACCCCGATTCTTGCCACGTCGTCGACCTGCTCTTTTACATTGCAGCAGGAATACCCGCATGTACTCGGGGTCGATAATTCTCAGGTCGCCGACAAAATCGAATATGTGACACGATTTTTACTGCGATCATTTATGAATGGACAGCAACCGGCAATGAAACCATTGAATCTGCATGTGGTTTATCACACGCCTTGCCATTTGGAACGCAGCGGACAGGCGATTTTTACCATTGAATTACTGAAAATGATTCCGGGAGTCACGGTGACGGTCCTCGATAGTGAATGTTGTGGCCTTTCCGGAACATATGGTTTTAAGACCGAGAACTATTCGGTATCGATGAAGATCGGGGCACACTTGTTTGAATCGATTGATCAATCGGGTGCGGATATGGTGATCACGGATTGTGAAACCTGTAAATGGCAGATCGAAGAGAACACCCGGCTTGAAGCGATTCACCCGATCAGTTTGCTGGCAATGGCGATTGAGTGACAAACGCCATCAATCTGGTATTCACTTACTTTGTAAATATAAAACAGGGGAGCGGCGCTCCCCTGTTGCTTAGGTTGGGCTCGAAAGCCCTATGGACAGTATCGATTTGGATTAGTGTTGTACTGAAATAAAACGATGAGTAACGATTTGTTCACCGTTTGGTTCATTGACACTAATCTTGAAGCTACGGGAATGGTTTTCATTGTTTTCTACAATGACAGTACCGTGCGCAGAAGTCATTAATGTTTGGTGCTGACTGCCACCATCAACTTCAACAGGAACCTGGCTGACAGGTTGGCCGTTTTCAGTCACTTTGACAATCGCTTGATCCGGTAGCGTATAGATATTCATGTCGTATTGTGATTCAGATGCAAATACATTGGCTGAAAGTAGCGTTGCAATTGCAGTAACGGCAGCTAGTGATAGTTGGTTTTTCATAATCTCACCCATATTCGTTGTTGGTTCATTTATTATTTCGTTATGTCGGGAGTGATTATGAGCCGAAATAAGTGTGACTTCGATAACATAATTTCGTTCGTTACTTTCAAGTTTTTTGAACTTAGTCACACTTGATATGTGAGATAGAGGAATCATTCTATTGACTTATATCTGCTTATCATATAAAGGTTAATTTTGGGTTAAGACCATGTCAGTGTCATCAATATATGTTTGTGTGGCTGCGGGGCATTAACGAGTGCGCCTGCATCAGATATGAGCGACGGTGGGGGCGGTATACGGATGAGTAATCACAAGTCATGGATTATGAGAGGGGGAGTGTTGATTCCCGTCGTTCCAGTGCGCCGAAATATTCGAAATGCTGCGGCGTACTGGTGATCTTATTGGCCATGTTAATCGCCAGATTGGTTGCATCAATGGTGAGTTGTTCGATAGGCAGAGAGACAGTAGATAGGCTCGGGATAGAATAAAATGCCGCTGGCTCATTATCGATACCCATCACGGAGATATCCTGAGGCACCGAAAGCCCTCGTTCATGTAACGCCCGGATCGCTCCGAGAGCCATGTCGTCATTACAAGAAAAGATGGCACTGAATGTTTGCCCCTGATCCAACAACTGCATAACGGCGGAGTATCCCCAGATATGGGTGCTTTTCCCCTCGATGATCAAGGCTTCATTCACTGGAATATTGTGTTGAGCGAGGTGATCGCGATAAGCCTGTAATCGAAGCTGGCCAGTTTGATTGTTCAACGGTGTGGTCAGACAAACAATGTTACGATGGCCGAGTTGCAACAGATGTTCTACCGCAAGCGAACCGAGTTGGTATTGGTCAAAGCTGAAACTGACCAACTGCTGTGTGGATAAACTGCGGTTTAAGACAACCAGCGGTCGTTGTGTCTGTTCTTGATAGTGGACGAGCTGAGTTTCGCTGAGATAACGACTGTAGATCATGATGGCATCACAGCGTTGAAGCGCGAGTGTATTCAGCGCTTCAATTTCTCCGGCTTCACTGTTATGACTTTCCATGACAAACAGTTTTTTTTGGGATTTTTGGAGCGTTTGCGCGGTCTGTTTCAAGATTGAACCGAAGTAATAACTATCAAAGTGAGGCAGGATAAGCCCAATCGTGTTTGAGGTGTTAGTTGCTAAGGCTTGTGCCAGAACGTTTGGTTGAAATCCCAATGATTTCATCGCATCAAGTACCCGTATCCGGGTTTTCTCTTTGACTTGCGGGCTACCGTTGATCACTCGGGAGACGGTCGCTTTTGATACACCGGCCGCTTTACAGACATCAATGATTGTCGCCATCTATTCCCTTATTTCCTCAATGGATCATTTTCATGCACAAAGCGCAATTTTACCGGATTCCCTCGGGCGGGGGAATGATATTTTTCCGGGTCCATGGGCTGGCACCATTTATCTGCAGAGGAGAAATGATGCCACATACTTGCATTACTGGGCTTGAGATTCGGTCAACCGTGTGATGGTCAGAACGTTCTGATCAATTTGAGCCAGTTCAGACTGAACTTCATTGATATCGTTGATGCTTTCTTCAATGCTGGAAGAAGCTTCGTTGGACAGGGTTAACATCTTGCTCATTTCTTCATTCAGGTCGAGTGAAGCGTTATTGACATGTTCCATCAGGGCAACGGTTGTTTCAATGACATCTTTGATGGCATCGATTGAAGAATAGAGATTGTTCACCGTCTCTCCGGTAGAACTGAGGCTTTTTTGGGTACTTTGGGATAAGTTTCTCACTTCATCGGCAACGACGGCAAATCCTCGTCCTTGTTCTCCGGCTCGGGCGGCCTCAATCGCAGCATTGAGTGCCAGTAAGTTGGTTCTTTCGGCTATCCCATCAATGACATCCAGAATATCCTGAATCTTGCTTGAATTGGTTTTCAAGGTTTCAACATACTGCTGGAGTTCCTGACTATGCTCAGCTTGTTTTCTCATTTCACTGGAGAGTCCGGAAAACTGTGTCTGAACATCTTGGAGTACGTCTGAGGTGTCTTTGGCGTAAGATGCGACGTTCTGTAAGCTTTGAAGCATCCGTTCCAATAGTTCCTTGTAGCGGAATAAGTCCCGGATCGTGGTCTGTTGCAGTGAAGCGACTTTCTTCAAACTATGCAATTCATTCTGTAAGAAATAGGCTTTGAAGTGGCTGTAGTAAATGGGAAAGTTATTGGTGTATTCGTCGTGAAATGATTCCCCTTCGTGCACTTGATACAGATAAAGCGCGGTAAGCGTCTCATTTTGATGCAGCCCCAAAAATTCACCGAATGTACTGAATCCGGCAACCGCAGGAATATGGTCAAAATTATGCACGGCAGAGAGCGAAGGGCCATTATGTAAGCGACGCAGGATACAGTCGTTTGCGAGCATCGCAATGGGGTCTCGCGGCTTACCACGCTGAAATGCGGCATAATCACGCTGGATTGATTCTGAGAAATCTTTTGCTTTCATCAGATATAATTTGTCACCGAATGAAAAGTCGCAGAAGAAATTGATGGTTTCATCTTCATCGTTAATATTGGCAATTGAGCGGATATACGTTTCGTTGCCAATTTTTACCCCGAAACTATATTGTTCAAGCACGGACTCCAGTTCGGATGGGGGACAAGCAAAATGTCGGCATAACATCGATAGGGGGGACTGGAGTGTCATCGTCGATTCATCAAGGAATGTTTGCACAGTGCGCGTGGCGGCGTTTGTTTCTGCAATCGTAAAGTGAGTTGACGTCGCTTCAAAGTTGTGTGTTTTTAAGATGCCATAGCGAATGGCGGGTGCCAGTTTCACAAACACCAAACAGACTTTGTTGGTCAGGATTTTTCCGTCTAAGGCAACATCGGCCTGACCAAAATCCAGTTTGCCGCCGGCTGAGCTACCAATAAAGTAGCAGGGAAAACAATCAGACTGGTAGAGGGCTTGTACAAAGAAATTTTCAGAAGAAGAGAGACCATCAAAGAACGTCAGTGCCACGGTATCAAGGTAGCTGACGGGAAAATCAAGGTTAACTTTTTTGATTTCATTCTGAATTCGTGCGATCCGGTCTTGGCGGGTAAACTTGATTTGACCACTTTTGATATCTTCGCAATAAAGAGGCACTTCAGCGATAGAAATGGCTTGGAATACCTGCTCACTGAAGCTTTGGATGACAATATTATCCCAGCTTTGCGGTGTGGCATGGTAGAGCCCTTTCTTATCCCGCCCGCCCAGCTCTCCTGCACTCATGATCGACACGACATGTTTTGCAAAAGGCATCGCCTCTTTTAATTTTCTTGAAATCGCTTCGAAAGGAAGGTGTGGTGACACATAGGCGAGAACAAGTGTTGTGGCACTGGCATGGAAGCTCATTTCTTTTAATTGATTGACACCAATCTCATGGCTTGAGATTGCTTTTACTTTGACTGGGGGTTCGTGATTCAGGGATTGTTTTTTTGAGGTATTTCGCCAAGTTCGATTGAACATAAAGCCACTCCGCCTGTTAGGATTCCGGAAAAATATGAATTATTTCATGCATATCAGTTCAGTTTTTATTATGGGTAAATCGTCGAAACATTATCAATATGATGCATAAAAAACAATACAAAAAATATGGATAAGTTCATGGTATAAAAACAAGCTCATCATCACTTATTTTAAAGGTCAGAGGACTGTTCAGTCAGTTTATCCATGTTGCTCGACATTTCTAAGAAGCGGCCTGAGGATCATTAAACTTGGTGGATCGAGTGCTCTGAACTTTATCGCTACACGCAATATTTTTATACGTTGTGTTATTCATTTTTTTTATATCAATAGAACTGATATGACCAGTTATAGAGTGGGTGAATATAATTTGAGCACTTTTAATATATTATTGATTAAAAATTTGGAATATCACTCATGAAAATATGAGTTTTGGATATTTTTGCATGAGTAAAATAAATATTTGACTCATTCAACTTGTATTAAAAATGGAATCGATATCATATTTTTATGATCTGATTATATGTGGTGTGACTTATTTTATTTCTCTAATTCAAGAAAACTTGGGTATTTTTTGTAGAAAAACCGATTATTATACGTTTTTGTTGTCAGAGTGCAAACTTTTTTGTGAAAATTCTATGCAAATTATTGGTCTCTATCATGAATGTAATCTGTCTGACATCTAGCCTTAGGTTGTTTTGTGATCTTCTGCGGTAAATGAAAAATTATTAAATAATAAAAATGTTTTTAGATATCCTGCACTAGATTATTTTGTCAATATAAGAGAAAATTATTTAACCAATTAGGCAAGATATTGCTTGAGATAGGCAAGATATTGCCCGACTGAATAAAAAATAATCGGCAAGAATAAATAAAATAGATAGATTCTAAGTAGTTGCCGGCAAAATATGGTGATCATTCAACTGGTTTTGCATTAATTTACACGTTTATCAGCTAACAACAGAGGCATAATAATGGGAAACGGAATCGTCGTTGGTAATACAGGTTCTGATCATGATGGCTTTCCTCCTACTCCTGTCACTGCAGGGTCAGGAACCGTTAAATATGATGGTATTCCTGCGGCTCGGCAAGGCGACCCTCTTGTGCCACATGATAAGCCGAAACATCCACCTCATGGACGCTCTATTGCAGCAGGTTCAGGAACGGTAATGGTTGATGGGAAGCCCGCTGCTCGTGCTGGTGACCCGATCAGTTGTGGTGGTGCTTTACAAGGTGGTAGCAGTGTTAATATCGGCTAAAAATAAGGTATTTTTGCTCAGTACTTTTGTGCTCGGTTTTTGCAGCAACGCTGTTATGGCAGACGACGTTGTGAATCCTGAGGCGGCGGTGACAATTGATGAAAATCCATATGCCACCGGTCATAAAAACTTGGGTCGTGACAGATTAGGTCATGAGCGTTTAGGTCATGAGAATATAGATAATGACGACTTGAATCGTGTTTCGATTCAGATGCCGGAATCCGACCAGCAGGCAAATCAGCAAAAGTATGATTATGATATTAATTTTTTGACGCCGACTCAGGCTTATGAGAAGGGACGTTTGCTGCGTGCACAGTTTAAAAATGAAGAAGCACGGCATTATCTACAATATGCTGCTGACAAAGGCGATGCGGATGCTGCTTATTTATATGCGATAGAGTTGTCGGAATATAATCCGACCATCCGGACGCCTCGGCTTGTCAGAGAGTATGTTGAGCAGGCGGCAAATCAGGGTAATTTGCACGCGATGAATTATCTGTACCAACATGGCACTTGGTTACGGACCACGATTCGACAGTCATGGCATAAACGCTACCATGATGGTTTGGTCAGACTCGCAGCGACACAACCTGCAAAAGCTGTTTATTATCTGTCGCTTTACTATGAAAAAACTGACCCGGATCAGTCTGAATACTATTTACAACGTGCGATGGATTACAGTTATCCGCTGGCATGGATGGATAATTCCAGAAGATCACTTGATGATATTAATCAGTTATATACGGAAACAAGATTTTCGACTGGGATTTATACCAACTATCGTAATGCAGCGGAACATCATTTTATCCCGGCGATGAAAGCATGTGTTGAACTATATGAAGGTCGCGGCGATTTTAAGAAAGCGTTTGAATGGCGCAAGCGGGCATTGGATGCCGGTGATCTGACATCTCTGGCCGTGGTCGCGAAAATATATGCAGGTGAAGCATCATCTTATCGGTTTGTCGATGAAGACTTGATTAAAGCCCGTGCTTATTCTGAGCTTTATCTGGATTATGCCGGCAGCGATCGGCTGACCAGTTTACATAAATCAATGGAACAATTTTTTGTTGATATTACCAATGAGATGACGCCCCCGGATATTGAGCGTGCCCAAAAGATTACAGACACTTATAAAGAAAAGGTAACCTTTTATAATCACGACACTTATTGGGATTTATAAATAAGACACAGTATTTTATTTATTCCCTTAAATAAAATAAGGGGGAGTTAATAATTGGTTGAATTCAAATGTAATATTATCGATTTGAAAACATTATTAAATAAGTAGATGTTTTTACTTATTTAATTGATGCGAATGTGATTCGTGTTCTCATGTCTGAGCCAGAATATTATTTCTGCTCAGATACCGTTTTGCTGGTGAAATGAATATACGCAAGCAACGACTATTGGCATAGGTATTGGAGACTTGATATGTCTAAAGAAGGTAGTGTCGCTCCGAAAGAGCGCATTAATATTAAATATGTTCCTGCGACAGGGGATCAACAGGCCGAAATTGAATTACCACTCAAAACATTAGTAGTTGGTGATTTTAAAGGTCATACGGAAGAAACACCGGTTGAGGATCGTCAATCTGTTTCTGTTGACAAGAACAACTTCGAGTCAGTGATGCGTGAGAGTAACCTCTCAATCAGCGCAACTGTAAAAAATAAATTGGGTGATGACCCTGATGCTGAGTTACCAGTCGAACTGAGCTTTAAGTCGTTGCAAGATTTTGCCCCAGATTCAGTTGCGGCTCAGGTTCCGGAATTGAATAAGCTGATCGAACTTCGTGAAGCCTTGGTTGCTTTAAAAGGTCCTTTAGGAAATATCCCCGCATTCAGAGAGCGCTTACAAGCCCTGATCGCATCTGAAGAGTCTCGTGAAAAGCTCCTTGCTGAACTGGATATTGTCGGCGGGTCTGAAGAAAAAGAACCTCAAGAGTAACGATAGACGCAATACTTTTGGTGTTTTTTAACTTATTGTCATAGGAACTTGATTAATGTCTGCTACAGAAGAAACGGTACTAGAAAGTCCCCAGGCTGGTGAACTCAGCCTGTTAGATGAAATTATGGCTCAAACACGTCTTGCGCCGAATGAAGAAGGTTATGATATCGCGAAAAAAGGTGTTGCCGCGTTTATCGAAAACCTGATTGGTTCGAGCCAAGAATCAGAACCAGTCAATAAATCACTGGTTGACCAAATGCTGGTTGAGCTGGATAAAAAAATCAGTGCGCAAATGGATGAGATCCTTCACCATGAAAAATTCCAACAAATGGAATCGGCATGGCGTGGACTGAAGCTTTTCGTCGACCGTACCGATTTCAGGGAAAACAACAAAGTTGACATCATCCATGTCACTAAAGAAGAACTGCTGGAAGATTTTGAGTTTGCACCGGAAATCTCTCAATCGGGTTTGTATAAGCAGGTTTATTCTTCTGGTTATGGCCAGTTTGGTGGTGAACCAACAGGCGCGATGATCGGCAACTATGCGTTCACACCATCTACACCGGATATGAAACTACTTCAGTACATGGGCGCGCTTGGCGCAATGGCTCATGCACCGTTCATTTCGAGTGTAGGTCCTGAATTCTTTGGTATCGACTCTTTTGAAGAACTTCCTAATATCAAAGATGTGAAATCGATCTTCGAAAGTCCGAAATATACCAAGTGGCGTTCTCTGCGTGAATCTGAAGATGCACGCTATCTGGGTCTGACTGCACCACGTTTCTTGTTGCGTGTACCTTACGATCCAATCGAAAACCCAATCAAAACCTTTAACTATCAGGAAAGTGTCCGTGAATCTCACGAACATTATCTGTGGGGTAACACCGCCTTTGCATTTGCAACGCGTTTGACCGATAGCTTTGCAAAATACAGATGGTGTCCGAACATCATTGGTCCTCAAAGTGGTGGTGCGGTTGAAGATCTACCGGTCCACGTTTTTGAAACAATGGGTGCTTTACAAGCGAAGATTCCAACGGAAGTGCTGATCACTGACCGTAAAGAATTTGAACTTGCAGAAGAAGGTTTCATTGCACTGACGATGCGTAAAGGCAGCGACAATGCAGCATTCTTCTCTGCCAACTCGATTCAGAAGCCAAAAATCTTCCCGAATACGAAAGAAGGTAAAGAAGCAGAAACCAACTACAAGCTGGGTACTCAGCTCCCTTACATGATGATCATCAACCGTCTCGCGCACTACATCAAAGTATTGCAACGCGAACAGATCGGTTCATGGAAAGAGAGACAAGATCTTGAGCGTGAACTGAATGGTTGGATCAAACAGTATGTTGCTGATCAGGAAAACCCACCGGCAGACGTTCGTAGTCGTCGTCCACTTCGTGCTGCACGCATTGAAGTGTCCGATGTAGAAGGTAACCCAGGCTGGTATCAGGTATCGCTGGCAGTTCGCCCACACTTCAAGTACATGGGTGCGAACTTTGAACTGTCACTCGTTGGCCGTTTAGATCAGTAATATGTCTTATATTGCGCCTGAAGAGGTTGCATTTGGCGTCGGCTTCTTTGAACGTTTGGAAGCCGGCGAAAGACCCCGGTCTTTGACTCAGGGCCCAGATGCAAACGATGTGCTTAATTCGATCAAGCGGAACGTTTCCAATGTTCTGAATACTCGGCTGGGGGAAGCGCAGAGCGCCCCTGAGCTGGGTCTCGTCGATTTTAACGATGCGACACTGGAAACACTTGATCTGGCTGTCAGAATCCGCATGGCGATTAAGGACTGTTTGAGAAAATATGAGCCACGATTGAAAGATATTGTGGTGACGTCAGAAAGAGACGATTTGAACCCATTATCACTGAGATTTCGGATCACCGCAGAAGTGAATAGCAGTGCTGTTCATGACACGGTAAAACTGAATCTGTTATTGGATCAAAACCGTCAATATCGAGTGTATTGATACATGGCACAAGATAAGTACTTTCGAGAAGAACTTTCATTTTTGAAAGAGCAGGGGAAGCGTTTCACTGAAATCCATCCCCAGCTTTCTCGTTTTCTTCACGGTCAGGTGACCGACCCGGATGTTGAACGCCTACTGGAAGGTTTTGCATTCCTGACAGCACGCCTGCGTGAAAAAGTTGAAGATGAGTTTCCTGAGCTGACGCATTCGATTATTAACATGCTATGGCCGAACTATCTTCGGCCTGTTCCGAGCATGAGTATTGTTGCATTCCAGCCGGAATCGAAAGTCAGTGAGAAGCAGATTGTCCGCGCAGGTATTCAACTTGATAGTGCAGAGAAAGTCTTAGGCACGGTATGTCATTTCCGGACATGTCGTGACGTCGCAGTTTACCCTTTGGTGATTGAGGATATTACCTCTCACCACACGCGAGAATCGAGTACCGTTGATATCAATTTAGCGATGAAAGGCGAGATGTCTGTCGGAGAAGCGTTGGTTGACAGTTTACGCTTTTATCTTGGTGGCGAGCTGTATAGCGCACAAATGCTGTACCTGTGGCTTCATCACCATCTGGATAAAATGGTCATCGACGTCAATGGGACTGAGTTCAGTATTCCGCGGGATGCCCTTCAGTCGGTTGGTTTTGCCGGTGAAGATGCACTGTTGCCGTACCCGAAAAATGTGTATGAAGGATATCGGATTTTACAGGAGTATCTGTCATTTCCGGAGGCTTTCCACTTCTTTGATATTCATGCACTGGATAAAGTGTTGCCGAAATCAGTGCGTGGCAAAATGACGCTCCGCATTCATTTTTCGAAAACACTCCCGACAGATGTGCGGATTAATCAGAGCAGTTTCCAACTTTACTGTGTGCCGATTATTAACCTGTTCGAGCATGATGCGGATCCAATTGACTTGACCGGTAAGCAGTCTGAATATCGCGTGATTCCATCGAGTCGTTATCCGTCACACTATGAAGTATTCAGTATCGACGGCGTTTATGGCTGGCAGGATAAAACGCAGGATAGTCAACGGATTCGTGGTGAAAAACGCGTTTATCACCCATTTGAAAGTTTTCAGCATCAGGTTGAAAGAGCCAGACACCGCGAAGTGCTCTACTACCGTTCACGCGTCAAAGATAGTCAGCGTAATGATGGCTTCGACACCTTTATGTCGTTTATCCGTGGGGATGAAACGCTCTCGGTCGATGTCGATGAAGCGATTTCGATTCAACTGACCTGTACCAATCGATTATTACCGATTGAGCTTGGGGTCGGAGATATCTGTCAATCAACAGACACCTCGCCCGACTATGTGACGTTCAAAAATATTATTGCACCGACTCAGCCGTTGCGTCCGGTTTTGGATGGCAGCTTGCTGTGGGGGTTAATTTCAAATTTATCATTGAATTATCTGTCGCTGCTTTCGAAAGATGCACTGAGCAGTGTACTTAGAATTTATGACTTCCGCGCTCTTGTTGACCGTCAGGCCGAGCGTGTGGCGAAAAAGCGTTTGGAAGGCATCATCAAAATAGAATCGAAGCCCATAGACAAATTATTAAGAGGGCTTCCTGTACGTGGTTTGCAATCCGAGATTCATATTGATCAGAGCTGTTTTGGTTCGGAAGGTGATCTTTATCTGTTTGGTCGGGTGTTGAGCCACTTTTTTGCTTTGTATGCCAACATCAATTCATTTCATGAACTGATTTTGGTCAACGTCAGTAATAACGAGAAATACTCATGGGGAACCCGGACAGGGATGCAGCCGCTGATATAGATTCAGCTCAAAAAAAGCAAGCGCTCATACCAATACCGGATAAGGTGAGGTCGTACAATTTCTTCCAACTGGTGGAATTGTTACAAAAACTTCAGTGTTCAAATCCGGAAGATGAAGATTGGGAAAGAGTTTGTCGCCTGATATTCAGTGCGAATCCCAGCTTGGGGTTCTCGCCTGCTGATGTGAAGGATTTGACCCAGTTTGATGACGAACATTTGATTTTACAAACCAACTTTTTTGGTTTGACCGGATCGCAGTCTCCGTTACCCGGCTTCATTCTTGAGCAGTTGGCAGTTGAAGATCCGGGCGGATTCAAACGTCCTTTTCTGGATTTTTTCAATAACCGCCTGATTAATTTGGTCTATCGAATCTGGCGTAAATATCGTTATTACGTGCGTTTTCAGGACGACGCGCAGGACCTGTTTTCACAACAATTATTTGCGCTCGTCGGATTGGCTGATCCTGATTTAAGGGGCGATACACCAATCAACTGGTGCAAAATGCTCGCTTACGCGGGTGTACTGGCGGGACGAAGTCGTTCTCCGCAAGTGGTTGCGGGGATTATTGCCCACTGCTTTGATTTGGAAGATGTCAGCATCCGGCAGTGGGAAAAGCGCAGGGTGATGATTGACCCGTCGCAGCAACTTTCCCTTGGTCAGCAAAATGGCAACTTAGGGATGAACACCGTCATCGGTGAATCGGTGATGGATTGTAACGGTAAATTTGTGATTTGTATTAAAGGACTGTCACGCGAGCGATTTGCAGATTTTCTGCCGATCGGGAAGGAGTTTCAACCCCTGTGTAAGTTGGTGGAATTCGTCTTGCGAGAGCAGATGGCTTATGACTTGGAGCTCTCTATGGATGAGAAAGAAGTCCCCGTACTTCGATTGGACTCTCAGGATAGTGTGGCCTTGGGGTGGTATTCGTTTCTTGGCTCAGGTGAGCGCGAGAAAAATGTGTTAATTCAGGTGAGGCAATAGTGATGGTTCAAAGTAAACAGCCTTCCCTCAACATCATTGTCACCAATGTTCAGGTGTTGGAGTCCGGCTTGATCTCGCGGACGTCTTGGACGCCTGCCGGTGGAACAATCGGAACGGCGGCAGATAGTTTCTGGCACCTCTCGGATAAGAATGGCGCCATTTACCCGAATCATTGTGAAATTGTGGTCGTTGACGGCGCTTTTTGCGTTCGTGATAACTGCGGTGCAACTTATGTGAATGGTTCGTCGATGCCGTTGGGCCGCAACAACTTAGCCCGGTTGGAAAACAAAGATGAAATTCAAGTCGGTCCTTACTCTCTCCGTGTTCATTTAGGCAATACGGGTGATGATGATATTGCTTCAAGCAATGTACTGGAGCAGTTATTTGATGACGATCGTCACAGTCTTTTAGCGGACGATAACGGTGAAGCCGAGACTTTACACCGTACCGATAAAGTCGATCACAGCGTGACGGACCCATTAATGGCACTGGATGAACTCTCTCCCCAGAACAAAGATGACAGTTATGTGCTGATTGATGGTGATGAAGATGAAGTCCGGGCAGAAGATGAAAACCAAGAACAACCTTTGCTCGCTGCTGAAGAATATTACCAGCAGCCATTGCAGGAAACGCAGCAGGAAAACGGTGAATACGATATGACCGCGTCGATTAGTCTGAAGAAAATCTTCAGATTCGGGGCACTCAAGTTGGGCAGAAAGCCCAAAGCAGACGTACGGCAGGCGGCGCCTGCCAATACGCGCAGTAACCACACTAATGCGACAGACAATCAATCTGTGCACAACCGATCTGTGAGTCATGGATCAGTCGATTATCAATCAGTGAACAACGAATCAGAGGGCTATGGGATGGATGAGAACGTACTCGATCTACTCGAAGAAGAAGTCGCAAAAAGCATGTCATCGACATCAGAACAGTCTGTTGAAACAAATCATCATGGAAAACATCTGCTGACCGGTCCGATGCTGGATGGCTTGGGTGTGGATCTGACCGATAGCCATGATATGGAAAAAATGCACTTCCTTTCCGAAGAGCTGGGTCTGTCGTTGCAGGCATGTGTCAAAGGATTACTGGAGCTGCACAAACAAGTGAATCACGGTCGTTTCGATATGATGAACCGCAATCTTCAGCCAATTGAAGATAATCCGTTGCGGTTGGGTCTGTCTTATGAAGAGACCATGAGAACCATGTATGACTCGCAAAAGAGTCTGGTGCATTTGTCGGCACCGGCAGCCATTACTGAAAGTTTGAAAAGCATTCAAGATCATAACGAAGCCGTTCAGTATGCGACGACAGAAGCATTGAGTCAGATACTGGCAGCATTCTCTCCTCAGGTACTCTTGCGTCGCTTCAATAATTATAAGCGCCCGAATGAGCAACGCAGCAACTCTGAGGACGAATGGGCTTGGAATATGTATAGCAGCTACTACCAAGAACTGACGTCTAACCGTCAAAAAGGATTTGAAAAGCTGTTTTGGGAAATTTTCGAACAGGCTTACGACAAGAAAATCCGTGAGAAGCAACTGGAGTTCTGATTGTGAAAAAGTTTGCTTGTGTTTTATTCGCTTTGCTAATGCTTACTGCGTGCAGCAGTAGCAGTAGCACGGCAGCAGATGAATATAATCCGGCAGAAGCTCCGACAACAGTGACATTCAGTATGGTGACGGATGCTGGTGTAAACCCCAATATCTGGGGCGAAGCATCACCGATTGAAGTACAGGTCTTTGAACTGGAAGATGATTCCATGTTCATGTCAGCCGACTATGACACGATCAAAGCCAACTATAAGAAAGCGCTCCGGAGTAACTTTGTCAGAGATTACGATTATATGATGATGCCCGGTCAGTTTAAGTTTGTGAATGCATTCAAAATTTCTCCGGATACGCATTATATCGGTGTCATGGCCCATTTTGCCGAACCCGAACTGAGTGAATGGAAGAAAGCTGTCAAGGTCTTGAATAAAGGCCGTGAGTATCACCTGCTGATGCTGTTCAAAGACTACGATGTTAAATTAGAAAAAGTGGAATAATCGAGATGTTTGCACGTAACCGTGTTATCTGGAACGAAGGATTGTTTATCAAGCCTCAGCATTTCCAACAACAACAACGATATACAGAATACTATGTTGATGCACGGATGAATTCTGTCAGTGGCTATCTGTACGGCATCTCTGAGCTGGCATTAAATCCGGAATATCTGGCATTCGGCCGGATTGCAATTGAACGTTTATCAGGCGTGATGCCTGACGGTACTGTTTTTAACATTCCGCAGGAAGACTCACTCCCTGAGCCGCTGGAAATCGAAGATGCTTCACTGGCCGGGCAATTGGTCTATCTGGCACTGCCATTGCGGACCGAATCGCTGCTCGAAGTGAGTTGGCCGGAGGAACGCGGCACCGGGCGTTATGAAAGTCGCCGGATGGATGTCCGCGATGTCCAAAGTATGCAGGGCGATACCACCACGATCGATGTGTCTCCGGTGCGCATGCATCTGATGCTGGAAAAAGAAGACCGCAGCTCCTATGCATCATTTGCCATTGCCCGGATTCTCGAAAAACGCCCGGATGGGAGTTTGGTGTTGGATCCTGAATTTATCCCGTGTCATCTCAATTCATCTGTCAACGTGACGCTGCATCGGGTGGTGACTGAAATCGCCGGACTGATGAATGAACGCGCGAAAAGTATCGCAGAACGGATCAGTTCTCCCGGTCAGGGCGCGGTGGCTGATGTGTCTGACTTTATGTTATTACAGGCGCTGAACCGCTTGCAGCCGCTGATTGAGCATTTATCCAAACTCCGGACGCTTCATCCAGAACGGCTGTTTGAATGTTTAGCGTCGATTTGTGGTGAGTTGGCAACGTTTACCGATGAAAGTCGTCTACCGCCAACCATTCCGGTTTATAACCATGACATGCCGACGGACTGTTTCATGACGCTGATTCGTCACATGAGACAGAGCCTGAGTGTCGTGCTTGAACCGCGTGCGGTTTCTATCCAGTTGGATAAACGCAAATATGGCCTCATGGTTGCGCCAATCCATGACACCAACCTTATGGAAGATGCCGACTTTATTATTGCTGTTAAAGCAAGAATGCCGCTGGATGAGCTGCGTCGTGTGTTCGTACAACAGACCAAAGTCGCTTCTGTTGAGAAGATCAGAGAGCTGATTTCTCTCCAACTGCCGGGTATCCCATTGACGCCGCTACCTGTTGCGCCGCGTCAGCTCCCTTACCATGCGGGCTATACCTACTATCAACTTGATAAATCCAGTTCAGCTTGGTCAATGATCAGACAAGCCAGCGGCTTTGCTTTCCATGTGGCAGCGGCATTTGAAGACCTTGACTTACAATTCTGGGCGATAAGGAGTTAATTGTGGTGCAGAATACGGGTGAACACATTGACAATTTATTGTTTGATAATGTGGAAAATATCAACCGGGACCAAGACTATTGGTTCCAATTACGGGGGGATAACCCCAATGTCCTGATTGATGCAGCGACCCCGTTATTTGGTCTGTCACTCCGGGTTCGGAGTATGACCAGTTGTCCGAATATCGAACAGATCTATCATCAAACGGTTGAAGAGATCAAAGCGATTGAAATCGAACTGACCGAGAAAGGTTTTGATAATGCCGTATTGATGGCTTATCGATACATCTTGTGTACGTTTCTCGATGAAGCCGTCATGGGCACGGAATGGGGCTCTTCCAGTATCTGGGCATCCCACTCAATGCTTTCTCGTTTTCATAATGAAACTTGGGGTGGAGAAAAGGTCTACACCATTCTTGCTCGTCTTGAAGGCGAACCGCAACGCTACAAGCTTCTGTTGGAATTTATCTATCACTGCCTGATCCTCGGCTTCGAAGGCAAGTATCGCGTGATGGAAAATGGTCACAATGAGCGCGAAAGAGTGATCAGTCACTTATACGATATGCTGGCCGCGCTTGAAGAGAAAAAGATTCAACCACTCAATCAAGCCAATCAACATATCGTCGATGCCAAGTACCGTCTGAATCGTCAACTGCCGGTTTGGTCCGTTTTTCTTGGATTCTTCCTGCTGTGGAGCGGGATCTTTCTGGGTTACACATGGTTATTGCACGAGAAATCGGCTGACGTTGTGAACCAGTTAAGTCAACTTCTTAATTAATTTTTTAGGCTAGGTGATCGCTGTGATCCGAATTGAATTACCCACTCTTATTTCAAAGTTAAACCAACAAAGTAAGCTGGCGCTTGAGCAGGCGGCTTCTTTATGTATTGAACGTCAACATCCTGAAGTGACGCTAGAACACTATCTCGATGTTCTGCTGGACAACCCGCTGTCAGATATCCGTGTCATCCTCAAGCAGGCCAATATCGATTTTGAAAATGTCAGACAAGCTATTGCCAGCTCGTATACGCGTGAACATGCACTGGACACTTATCCTGCTTTTTCGCCATTACTGGTTGAGTTATTGCAGGAAGCCTGGTTATTGTCCACTACCGAGCTGGATCAAAATGAATTACGCTCCGGTGCGATTTTTCTGGCGGCACTGACTCGGGTTGATCGCTATCTGCCCGTACGACTAATCGCCCTGTTAGAAAGTATTAACCGGGAAACGCTGAAGAAAAACTTCGCGGCTGTTGTCGCCGATTCCTCTGAAACGGCAGTCGATAAAACGGCAGAAAAAAGTAGCGCGAAATCTCCCCTGACAGAAGCAAGCACACCGTTACAGAAATACTGTTCGAATGTCAGTGAGCAGGCCCGTCGTGGTGAGCTGGATCCGGTCTTATGCCGTGAAAATGAAATCAATCTGATGATTGATATCCTGTGTCGTCGCCGCAAGAACAACCCGATTGTCGTCGGTGATGCCGGGGTCGGTAAAAGTGCCATGATTGAAGGCCTTGCGCTGCGAATCGTTGCTGGCAACGTGCCTGACCAACTGAAAAATGTCGATATCATGGCGCTCGATTTAGGTTTGCTTCAGGCCGGAGCGTCAGTCAAAGGTGAATTCGAGAAACGCCTTAAAGGTGTGATTGATGCGATTAAAACGTCACCGACGCCAATTATTCTGTTTATCGATGAAGCGCACACCTTGATCGGTGCCGGTAATCAGGAAGGTGGCGCCGATGCGGCCAACTTGCTCAAACCGGCACTTGCCCGTGGTGAGCTGAGTACCGTTGCTGCGACGACTTGGAAAGAGTACAAAAAATATTTTGAAAAAGATCCGGCGCTGACCCGTCGTTTCCAACTGGTGAAACTGGAAGAGCCAAGCATCGGTCAGGCGGTTGATATCCTGCGTGGTCTGAATAGTGTGTATGAAAAAGCCCACCACGTTTTGATCACCGATGAAGCATTGAAAGCGGCTGCTGAACTATCGGCTCGCTATATTTCAGGACGCCAACTGCCGGATAAAGCCATTGATGTTTTAGATACCGCTTGTGCCAGAATTGCGATTCACCTGACCACGCCACCGAAGCGCCTTGCTCAGTTGGAAACCAATTGCTATCAGCGCCAGTTAGAAATCGACATGCTCGAAAGGGCACAGTTCCTCGGCAGTGAAAATGATGTCAAACGTCTGGATGAGCTGCGTGCTCAGGAAGCGCAAGACGAAGCGGAAAAATTAACGCTGCTTGAAAGCTGGGAAAGTCAGAAAACGCTGGTTGAATCCATTATTGAGCTCCGTTCACAGTTGATTGCGCTTTCGTTGCAACACGCTGAGGGCGATGCACAACCGGCTGAAGCCACTTCATTTGAAGTCTTGGATGAGTTGGTTGAAGGGCAGGAAGCATCCGCAGAGCAATCGCCACAAGAGGTGATGGAAACGCTGAAGCGTGAACTGCAAGAGAAGTATGCCACGCTTGAAGCGATTCCGCATCGTGAGCGTCTGATTTATCCGCAAGTCGATTCAGACCAGATTGCAGAAGTGATTGCAGACTGGACGGGCGTGCCTGTCGATCAAATGAATACTGATGAATTGCACAAAATTACCCATCTGACGTCTATTTTAGGGGAAACCATCAAAGGTCAGGACACGGCTATCGAACGGGTTCACCGTCATTTATTGACAGCCCGTGCCGACTTACGTCGTCCCGGCCGTCCGAAAGGGGCTTTCCTGTTGGTGGGACCAAGTGGTGTCGGTAAAACCGAAACGGTGATTCAGTTAGCTGAACAACTTTATGGCGGACAACAATTCCTGACCACCATCAACATGTCTGAATACCAAGAAAAACATACCGTTTCACGTTTGATCGGTTCACCTCCGGGTTATGTCGGTTACGGTGAAGGGGGAGTGTTGACGGAAGCGATCCGCAAAATGCCTTATTCGGTGGTACTGCTGGATGAAGTTGAAAAAGCGCATCCTGAAGTGCTGAATATTTTCTATCAGGCGTTTGATAAAGGTGAGCTTGCCGATGGTGAAGGGCGAGTTATCGACTGTAAGAACATCGTGTTCTTCCTGACATCGAATCTCGGTTATCAGACCATTGTTGATTATGCTGACGAACCGAAAATCATTGCAGACCGATTATATCCTGAACTGGCTGACTTCTTTAAACCAGCGCTGTTGGCTCGGATGGAAGTGATTCCTTACTTACCGCTCAAGAAAGAAGTCTTGGCTGAAATTGTTCAGGCGAAACTGACTCGTTTGGAAAAAATATTCCAAGAGCGTTATGCCGCAGAAGTTGAGATTGCCGATTCATTGATTGAGGAAATCCTGACCCGGGCGACCCGTTCTGAAAATGGTGCGCGGATGCTGGAAGCGATTATCGAAGGCCAACTGTTACCACCGGTCTCGCTGGCACTGTTGAACAAGCTTGCGCAGCGTGAATCGATTAACCGGGTCTATCTGGCTGCGGTTGATGGTGAATTCATCGGTGAGGTTGAATAAGGATGAACCGCTGGTTAACTTACGCGACCGATCTCGTCGGTATCAGAAAAGCGCAGCAATTAGCGACGCTTTTTATCGATACGGTTTCACGTGAGTTGGATCTCGACACTTGCTTATTGCTGGTACCCAGTGCTGATGGGCGGACATTAGTCCCTCATCGGCCTGATCTGGAGATGGTGTGGTCGGTGAGTGATTTTGACTGTCCGTTCGCCCATGTTCTCCAGTCCTCAAAACCGATGGCATTGTCATTAGAGAGTTTGGTTTTTTGGCAATCTAATCGTGCATTTGCCCAGTTGACTGAATCCGTCGGTATGTTTGACGTTGTCCGCATTGTTCCGTTACCCCTTCATCAGGATGTCGTGAAGACCCTGCTATTTCTGATTGGTGAGACGGAACATCTTCAGCAGATATTTTCTGATGACGATTTTTGCCGTTATGTGGATGTATTCAGCCAACAGTGGACGCTGTTAACCGATATTGAACGTGAAGAGCAGCATCAACGCGATCTCCGCGAATCTCTGTTCGATGTTGAGCGAGCCCGTGAGCAGCAACGTCTGAGTGACTCTTTGTCCCAGACGTTGGTGGGCCAGAGTGCACCGATGATCAAACTCAGAGAGCAGATTGTCAGTGCCGCCGGTTCTCAGTTATCGGTGATGATTCAGGGCGATACGGGAACAGGGAAAGAGCTGGTGGCTCAGGCGGTGCATGACTTGTCCGAACGGGCCGATCAAGCCTTTATTGCGATTAACTGTGCCGCGATTCCGGAAAACTTACTTGAGAGTGAGTTGTTCGGGTATAGCAAAGGCGCTTTCTCCGGGGCCGAAGCCGATAAACAGGGACTGATCGCACAGGCAAATGGCGGCACGCTCTTTCTTGATGAAATCGGTGATATGCCTTTGGTCCTGCAAGCCAAGTTGTTGCGAGTGCTTGAAACGCGAACATTCCGTCCGGTTGGCGGTAAAGAAGAACTGACTTCCGATTTTCGGCTGGTTTCTGCCACGCACGTCAATCTATTGAGTCAAGTTCGTCAGAAAGCATTTCGCCAAGATCTCTATTATCGGCTGTTTCAATACCCGATTACCGTGCCATGTTTGACCGAGCGAATCGATGATATTGCGTTATTGAGTCAGCATTTTGTTCAGCTATTCAATGACTCGCACGGCACTCAGATCCGTGGGTTGAATTACAAAGCGATTGATTGCCTGAAACAGCACAATTTCAACGGCAATGTGCGTGAGCTCAAGCATTTAATCGAGTTTGGATGTGCACAGACACAAGACGGCCATGAAGTTCAGGTGAATAGTTTTATTCATCGGATCCTGCCTCGGGAGGAGGTCAACCTGTTTCAGGTTGAAGAGCCGGAGTCGTGTACTGTGATTAAAGATCTCAAACAGGCGATCCAGGATTTTGAATCAAAAATTATCAGAGAACGTCTGCGATTGTTTTCCGGTGACCGAGCCAAAGCGGCAGAAAGCTTAGGCATTCCCAAACGGACACTGGCTTACAAATGCCAGAAACTGGAGATTAAAGCGCCATGAAATTAAGAATTTCTCGCTCAGTCATGAGCTTGGCGACACTGATGTTATTTCCCGCGGTTGCAGCGATGGCCGCAACCGACCCCCAAATGCCGAAGCCGGAGGTTTTAACCAAACCGGAGCAGTTGGTTGAGCAGGCAAATCAGTGTCGGAGTGTCTCGGAGCGTCTGGAACGATTACGTTGTTTTGATCGCGTGTTTGAAACCCCGTTGCATCTGACGCCAGTCAAAGCGCAGAAGATCGGTGCATCAGAGTCGTGGCTACATGCGATGGATTCATTGGCAAAACTCGGTGAGGGCCAAATGATGCACCTGACCGAACAAGGGGATGATGCGTGGTTGATTCTGTTGGCATCGAATCCCGCATCACGGTTCGCGAATGATCAAAAACCAGTGTTGATGATGAGCTGTATTCACCGTATCAGTCGGGTGGAATTGGCACTGCCAAGTGAGATCCCCGATGCCAGAGCCAAAGTGACGATTCAGCGTGAAACGCAATACTGGCGTAGCGATGATGCAGGATTGTTACTCTCCTCAGGACGCGGTATGCCGGCGATTAGCCTGATGCGGATTATGGCCAACAAAGACAATACGGTGTTGCGTTCTAATTCAAAGGTGATTGATGGTCTGACTTTCGATACCTCGGGTTTGAGCGACGCACTCAAGCCATTAAGAACACGTTGTGATTGGTAACTGAAATTATGGAACTATCTGAATATCGCCCGTGCATTACCACACCGATTGAGGGAGAGAACCCAGTCGGTGAACGGTTGATTGACGATTCATTATTTGATTTTGTCGAAGATCAGATGATGAAAGTCGGTTCTCTTTCTCATGCCAGTGTGCAATGGGATGAAGTTGAGCACAGTGTTTTAAAACTACTCAAAGAAAAATCGAAAGATATCAAGCTGTTGGTTTATCTCTTACAGTGTTTGCATCATCAAGTGACACCGGCTCGGTTTAATTTGTCTCTGTTTATCTGGGCTGATTTTATCTCGTTATTCTGGGAAGAGAGTTATCCGGCACCGGGGCCGCGAGGCGCATTACCACGGCGTAAATTTTTCGGCCAGATCATTCAGCGCTTTGGCATCGTCATCGAAAAACAGGATTTCAATCGTTTTTCCGGTGAGTTAATGAGCGATCTGGAAAGTGCGCTGGATAGCCTCAATCAGGCGGTGGAAACCAAAGGGCTGGTGACCGAAGACTTCACCGGTCTTCAAAACACCATTCGCTCAAAAATGCGCTTGGCTGAAGAGCGTCAGCGTGCTGAGCAGAAAGCGCAGAAGCCGAAAGCACAACAGCAGGAAACCACAACAACCAGCAGTCCCTTATCGGTTGACAGTTCCAGTGATAAGGCGGCCAGACAGACATTGTTGAAAGTGTCTGAGTTTCTCGCTGAACAAGAACAAGGCATCGGACTTGCGATTCGCTTGCGGCGTCATGCGGTGTGGTCAGGCATTCTTTCCGAGCCGGATCATAATTCGGACGGAGAAACGATGCTGCGGCCGATGCAGCAAGATCGCGTCAAAGATTACCAAGATCTGATGCGTAGCCCTGACTTGTCCCTATGGCGCAAGATTGAACAGAGTCTGACGATGGCCCCTTATTGGTTTGAAGGGCAGATGATGAGTTATCAAATTGCTCAGGCTTTGGATAAAAAAGATTGGTGTCGGGCCATTCGGGAAGAAGCGGCTTATTTTCTTGAGCGTTTACCCAAGTTAAAAGAACTGAAGTTTAAAGGCGGGCAACCGTTTGTTTCAGAAGAAGTGAATACATGGCTGGGAGAGCAGGAGCAGGCGACCACGCAGGCTTCGGTGGTCGGAAGCTGGCAGGAAAAACGTAAGGAAGCATTTACTTTGGCAAAAGAAGCCGGAATTGCTGTCGCTCTCTCCATGATTAATGGCGGCCTTGAAAAGGCGGTCGAACCCCGAGATAAATTTTATTGGCGGATGATGTCTGCTGATCTGCTCAATGATCATGGTTTTTCAGCCATGGCCGAAGAGCAGTATCAGACATTGTATCGTCAGGCGGGTTCAGCAAGTGTTTCAGAGTGGGAACCCTCACTCATGCAACGATTAGAGAAATATTCAACGTCAGAGTAAGCGAAGGATATCGTCCATGTTGAAAAAGATTTTCGGGCTGCTAAAAAAATTAATGCCGAGTATGGTAGCACTGGTACCGGCATTACTGCTCATTAGCTTTATTTTAATTAATATTGCCATTTGGTGGGCTGGTCCATGGCTCACGATTTATGACACGAAACCATTAGCGAGTATTACGGCACGGATCTTTGCCAGTGTGCTCGTGTTCTTGCTGGCGGCCGCGGTATGGGGTTTCTGGCAGTGGCGGAAACTCCAGAATTACGAAGCTGAACAACAAAAAGAAGAAATTTTCCGTCAAGACCCGGTCAAACTGATGGAAGAACGGCAAGAAGTTGAGCTGAATCAGGTGATTACCAATATGCGTAAGAGCCTGAAGAATAAGCGCGATTTTCTGTATTCTTCCCCCTGGTATCTGGTGCTCGGGTTAGAAAATGCGGGCAAAACCAGCCTGATTAACCGCTCCGGACAGAACTTTACTTTGTCTTCGGTCATGCGGGCTTCCGGGCAACGCAGCGAAAACCCTTATTCATTCGACTGGTGGATCGGCGATAAGGCGGTCGTCATTGACCCCGACGGTGAGTTGCTGACGCAAGGTAATCGTGATGAAGACAATGACGGTGAAATGGAACGCCGCTTGTGGAAGCACTTTGTTGAATGGTTAGAGCGTACCCGCAGCCGTCGTCCGCTGAATGGGATTGTACTGGCGCTGGACGTATCGCATTTGGCGACAGCTAAAGCATCCGAGCGAAAAGCTTATGCGAGTATCCTGCGTGCGCGACTACGTGAGTTGATGGAAACCATGTCGATTCAGTTACCGGTCTATATTGCACTGACCAAACTGGATTTGCTCTATGGCTTTGAACCTTTTTTCAGACACTATTCCAAAGCAGAACGAGAAGAAGCATTAGGATTTACGTTCCAGCTCAATCCGAATGATGACCAAGATGCTTGGTTACAAGAGTTCGAAAATGACTATCTCCAATTCATGTCAACGATTAATGACATGTTGCCAAAAGCGGTTTCTATTCCGATGGAAGCCGATGAACGCCATGGCGTTTATAGTTTCAGCCGACAAATTTCCGGGCTGAAAGACATTCTGACGCAGTTCTTCCGCGAAACATTGGGCAATGACCAATATTCGCTATCTGCCGTGGTTCGGGGGGCTTACTTTACCTCGGTCTATCAGCAAGGCGTCCCGACCAATGCGTTTGATGATGCCGCCTCGCGTCGTTACGGCTTAGATCACGCGATCAACCGGGCGCAAATTGCAAAAAATTCGACGGTCTATTTTGCGTCGCAGTTATTCAGCAACATTATTTATGCCGAATCAGGTCTGGCATCCGATAACCGTCGGGTTGCCAAACGAAAACGGCGTCTGATGATGTTGTCGGGTGTGACTTGTACCATCGCATCGTTATTACTGTTTGGGGCATGGCAACGCTACTATGCGGTCAACGTAGAACATGCGGATGCGGTACTGACCAAGGTGAATCAGTTTAAGAATGAGTTGCCGAAAAATATCTATCAGGCATCGCAACGCGATATGCTCGACTCACTGAATAAAATTCGTCAGGCCACGCTGGAATTCGGTTTCTTCCGCAACAAATCGAAATATTTTTCAGATATGGGGCTGTATCAAGGTCACACCATCGGGCCGATGGTTGAAAAGACCTACCTGAACCTGTTGGAAACCCGTTTTCTGCCGATCCTGCTGTCTGATGTGATCGTGAAAATGAATGAAGCGGACACCGAAGTTGAAAAACTGGATGCGCTGCGGGTTTATCGCATGATGACCGATAAAGAAGGGCGTTATAAAGACATCGTGCTGGATTACTTCGGTAAATACTGGCAGCAAGAGTTCCCGGCTCGCCGTGCCGTTCAGGAAGAACTGATGGGGCATTTAGACTATGCGATGGATCATACAGATCTGACGACAGCCCGGAAAAACGGTGATCCGAACGCGGATAAAATTATGGGTGCATACGATCAGACCATTGCCAAAGTTCAGACTGAACTGAATGCGATGCCGAACAAGCAGCGTGTCTATCGTAACCTTAAACTGAATGCACCGACGGTACTTGGCCCGTCACTGAACCTGCGTAATCTGGTCGGGCCGATCTTTGACCTCGTCTTTGATGAGCGCGTGATGAACGGTGATGGGTTATACATTCCGCAAATGCTGACCAAACGCGGTTTTGAAGACTATTTCATTCCGCAGGTTGAATCGGTTTCTAAGCTGGCCTTGATCGATGGCTGGGTTTTGGGACAGAACCGTTCTGCTGAGTTCAGTGAAGCTGACAAGCAAGATCTACGGGATAAAATCCGCGGACTTTATGTGGCGGACTATACCAAGACTTGGCGTGCAGCATTGGCAGAAGTGGATATCAAATACTTCAAAGACATCAACGATGCGGTCACGGTACTGGATAATATCACCAGTAGTGTTGAGCCAATCCAGCGTCTGCTGAGAACGCTGGAAGCCAACACCAAAATGATCGCCGGTATTCCGGATGATTCTGCGGCACAGAGCGAGCTGCTCAAATCACCGAAGTATCGTGTGGCGTCGATGATTGATACTCCGTTCGCCGATCTGAACGGTATGCTGGACGCGGTTGGTGACAAACCGGCTTATATCAACGAAGTGATGGGTTCGATTGATGAACTGAAGCTCTACCTGAAAGGAATTCAGGCATCACCTGATATGGGGATGGCAGCGCTTAACGCGACCAAGGCGAGAATGAAGCTGGTCAATGGCGATCCGATTTATACCCTCAGACGGGTTGCATCAGGATTACCGGCACCGTTGGATCGCATCTTGACCAAACTGGCGGATGAAAGCTGGTATGTGATCAAGCAAGAAGCGGTGAAATATCTGGAAGTGCGTTGGCATGATGATGTTTACCGTGTCTTCCGCGAGAAACTGGCGGATCGCTATCCGTTCAATCCAAACTCGAACAAAGATGCATCATTGACTGACTTTGAAGAATTCTTTGCCCCGAATGGTATTTTGGATAGTTTCTACCAGAATCAGTTGAAGATTTTCATTGATGAGAAAGTCGGCTTATCTGACTCAGAAAGCGGTCAGAGTGTGGTGAAATCTGAAGTATTGGAGCAGATTGAACGGGCACGACAAATTCAGGATGCGTTCTTCAATCGTAAAGGTGTGCTGGATGTGAGCTTCTCGATTGAACCGATACGCTTGACGGGGAATAAGCGGCGCAGTGTGCTGAATGTTGACGGACAGTTCTTGTCGTATAGTCATGGTTCAAGAGAAAACGTGGAGTTGATTTGGCCGAATACACTGCGTGATTCTGCAATCTCGAAAATTACGCTGATTCCGACCAAATCGAATCTGTCGCCACGGAGTATTATTATTCAGGGACCATGGGCATTCTTCCGCTTACTTGATGCGGGTGATGTGCTGGCCGCAAGTACCACCTCGGTAGACTATAAGTTTACGGTTGATGGCGGTGATATGGTGTACCGAATTAACTCTGAAGCCGATATGAATCCGTTTACCCAGCGTTTGTTTAAATCATTCAAACTCTCAGGTAACCTGTATTAATATTCAACACATTGTGGAGTGCCTGCGGGCACTCCCTGCATGAATTAGGGCAATTGAACGCCATGTCCCCACGATTATTGATTGAAAACACACCTTTCATACTCACAGCCGAACAAGAAGAACTACACAATCACACCCTGTATCAGGCGGTCAAGAAAGAGATTTATCGCGAGCGTTCTCCCTTTGCCGGTGGTACGGATTGGGAACTGGTCAAACAGAACAGTGAGCAATTGGCACAAGTCACCGGACTGGATTTGGCGATGTGTGTGTATTATAGCATTGCTTGTCTCAAGCTGGATGGATTACGCGGCTACACCAACGGGCTGGAGCTGATGTATGGCTGTCTGGTCAGCCTGAAAGACGAGATCAAAGAGAGCGATAAATATATTGAGCGGTTATTTCATTGGGCCAATGCACAAGCGTTGATTGAACTGCAAAACCTGCGCGCCAGTTATGAAATATTGCGTGAGCTTTATCGTTGTGAACAGCTTTGTGATCGCATCAGTTATTTGCTTCAGTCGGAAAGGCCGGGTGTGAAAGCTGACTTTGAGTCGATCGGTTATATTATTTTTGAACAGATTGACCGACTGGAAACCTGTTATCAGGTGGCTTTAAAACGTCGGGAGTTTACCGAAAACGGCCGCCCTGCGGCGGTTGTGCAGGTTACCAAACCGGGCACCAGTTGGTGGAAACTGGCGCTGATGTTTGTGTTAGGGGGCGCTCTGGCCGGTGGTGGTGTGTACTGGTGGCTATTGCAGACACTTGGCAATTGAATGGCTTTTTAAAGGCATCAGTTAGAATGATTGAAAGCCCCTGATGAAAGGGGCTTTTCTCGTTTTACAGTGTAAACTCCATGTCCATGGGTTATTGGTAGAACATACCCGGTAACCATAGAGCCACTGCGGGGACATAAGTCACAATCAGCAAAATAATGATGTTACAAATCAAGAATGGCACAATCGCTTTCGCGACTTTCTCCATTGATATTCCGCCAATCGAAGATGCAACAAACAAGCAGACGCCGACGGGTGGTGTGGAGAGGCCAATCATGAGATTGAGGACGGCAATAATGCCAAAATGAACCGGGTTGACGCCCACTGATGTTGCGACGCCCAATAGTGTCGGGAACAGGATGATCAAAGCGGCAATGGTCTCCATAAAGGAGCCAACCAGTAACAACAGTAGGTTGATAATCAACAACACGACGAACTTATTTTCACTCAAATTAAGAATCGCGCTGGCGATCATTTGCGGGATGCGCTCTGAAGTCAGAATCCAGCCGAATACATTGGCAAAACCAACCAGAATTAACAGCGAAGCACTGGTCACCGCTGTTGCAACCAATACACTGGGTACATCACGCCATTTGAGGCCGCGATAGATGTATAACCCGATGATCAATGCATAAAAGGCAGCCACAATCGAAGCTTCGGTCGGGGTAAAGAACCCCCCAATAATCCCAACCAGAATGAGCATCGTTAATGACACGGCCCAACTACTTCTTTTCATTTCAATCAGTAGCTGTTTGAACGTTACTTTTTCTTCTTTTGGATAGTGACGCTTCACCGCCAGAATATAGACCGTAATCATCATGCCAAAGCCAAGCAACAGCCCCGGAATCGCGCCTGCTAAAAACATCTGCCCGACAGAGATCCCCGTTAGAGTACCCACAATAATCATCGGTACGCTCGGCGGAATGATGGGGCCAATTGTTGATGACGCTGCCGTTACCGCCGCAGAGAATGGCGTGTCATAGCCGGCTTTTGACATGCCGGGAATCATCACGCCACCAATGCTGGCCGTATCCGCCACCGCCGTACCCGAGACTCCGCCAAATAGCATCGAACCGGCTACATTGGCCAACCCCAAACCACCTCGTATATGGCCAACCATGGCATTACTCAGATTAATAATCTGTTCCGTAATATTACCGCGATTCATCAGGTTACCCGCGAGAATGAATCCCGGAACACACAATAAGACGAAGCTATCCATCCCCGCATACATCTTTTGCGGAATGACGGTATATGGGATGTCCATTAAGAAAAGGTAACTCATCGATGCCAGTGCCAAGGTGATTGCGATCGGTAAGCCAACGAAGAGTAAAATGAAAAAGGTCGCGAAGAGAATGATTACTTCCATTTACATTGCCTCCGCATTGAAGAAGTGCAAGAGATGTCGGATAAATCCTAGCGCTGAGAAAAACATTAAATTGACCAGTATCAGGACAGTCGAGTAAAAAACATAACTCATTGGGATAAACAGGGTTGGTGAGAGTTGAAACGCTCCGATTTGTGCGAACTGAACCGCAGCAGGATAAAGCACCCAACTAAATATAAAGATGATGGCAGCCACCAACGCACTAAATAGATGTGCATGACGGTTGCTTAATGCATTCACAAGTAGTTCAACCGAGACTAATTCTCCTCGCTTATAAGCAATGCCTACGGATATTGCGACCGTACCGATAAACAGATAGCGAGACAGTTCTTCTGTCCATGCCGGGGGCGTATCTAAAAATAATCGGGCAAAGATTTGTAACAGGACAACACTGCTCAATGCGACTAAGCCTAATGCCGCAAGATAACCTAATAACTTATCGGCGATTGATTCAATACGAACAACCACGGCTAACGCTGACGAGCACCCTTGTTTCTGATTGATTTTACTCACATTCATAACTTCCATACTCTGCTCCGGTTGCACAGATAGGGGGAAGATGATTCTTCCCCCTAGGGATTAAAGCTGTTGAATTTGTTCAAACAGATCGAGGACATCGCCTTTCAAGTTTTTCTTCACGGCAGGAATCGCAATGGCACGGAATTTATCCTGATCGACATCGATGAACTTCATGCCTTTCGCTTTGAGTTCATCCACCAGTTTTGTTTCTGCTTCCGTCGCTAATTTGTGCTCGTATGCTTGCATTTCCACTGCGCTGTCTAGCAGGATTTTTTGTAAATCAGCCGGTAGTTTTTCGAGCTGTCGTTTACCGATTAATACGTATATCCAGCTACGAACGTGCTCCGTTTTGTTCACGTATTTTTGCACTTCAAAGAAGGAAGCACTCTTAATTAAAGACAACGGATTTTCTTGGCCGTCAACGGTGCCTTGTTGGAGTGCCGTAAACACTTCACTAAATGCCATCGGTGTTGGTTTTGCTCCCAAAGCACTCCATGTCGAGACAAAAATTGGCACATTAGGGACACGAATCGTCAGTCCTTTGAGATCAGCAGGCTCTTTCACCGGTTTATTCGATGTCAGGTTCCGGGCGCCGCGCTCAAACCAGGCAATCGGAACTAAACCTGTCCGTTCAGTAATTTGTTTTTCAATCTCTTTCCCGATTTTGCCATTCGCGACTTTTGCCATATGCTCGCTATCACGAATCGCATAAGGTACAGCAAGCAATGCCGCTTCCGGTGCCCAGTTTTGTAAGGTTTCACCACTCATCGTCATATCAACGATGCCCAGTTGGATGCCGCTAATCACGTCACGCTCAGAGCCCAATTGCGAGTTGGGATAAATATCAATATTCAGGCGACCGTTTGATTTTTGATCCACCATGTCTGCAAAGTGTATAAATGCTTTGTTCCAGACATGCGCTTCATTCGCAACATGACCGAGTTTTAAGGTGTAGTCTGCCGCCATGGCAGCAGTGGATAGTATGGAAAGCGCGAGTAGTGACGCTTGCGTAAGTCGTTTCATCGTTATTGCCTCTTATCAGTATTCTTATGTTTTTGTAGGGTTGTGTTTATTTGTAGGGTGGTACTTCGTTAAAAAGCTAATATGATTTTTCGAGACGACTCTGGTGAGGTTTCAAGTTGATGAACCGCAGCAGAGAAATTTTCAAATGCAAATTCATGGCTGACAATGGCTTCCGTATTCAGTTGACCGGCTTCAATCCATGGAATTACTTTCGAAAACATCTTGTTATTCAGCCGAGAGCCCACAATCGTCAGTTCTTTCTTAATCACTTCGATCTGTGCCAGTTCACTCGGTTCGGACAAGAATCCGAGTAGACAAACCGCCCCGGCAGGGGCTGCCAGGCGTAAAATTTGGGGAACTAAAGATGGAATACATGCTGCATCGGCAATTAACGGAACGCCCTCGCCCTGAGTCATTTCCATGATCACCGCTTCAACATCTTGTTGTTTAGAATTGAGAGTATGGGCTGCGCCAAGCTGCTTCGCGATGGCAAGTTTCTCATCCACAATATCAACCACAATCGATGGAATGCCGAGCACTTTGGCAACTTGTACTAACGTCAGTCCAATCACTCCTGCGCCATAGATGAGGATGGTATCCCCATCACATGGACGGAGTCGGTCAAATACATTCGCAGCAATGGTATAGGGTTCGACTAATGCGGCCTGTTTCAGTGGCACCTGTTTTGAAATTTTGTACACATTGCTCGCGGGTACGACTTGGTATTGTGAAAAACCACCATCTCGATGTACCCCAATCACTTGTAGATTGAGGCACGTATTTACTCGACCATGACGGCAGGGCCGGCAATGTCCGCAGCTAATCACCGGGTCAACCACCACATGATCATCGAGCGCAAATTCGCTGACTTTTGAGCCAACAGCGGCAACCGTCCCTGAAAACTCATGACCGCTCGTGCGGGGATAAACGACAAAAGGGTTGTGGCCGTGCAGAATATGCATATCGGAACCACAAATCCCCGCATACGCGACTTTCACTAAAACATCATTGTCACCACATTGAGGGATGGTTTTCTCCGCCATCATAAATTGATTCGGTTCTTGAACAACAAGGGCTTTCATACATTATCCTAAGTAATTTCACATATAACGTTATCAAGGTGCTGTTCCATTGCTTTAAATGCACGCTGTGGATCTCTTGCCTTGATCGCTTCAAATACCCGTCGGTGGTCATCGGCCCAGATACCTCGTTCTGCCGGTTCGCCTGCCATAATATTCAGACGCTCCCACATCTTGCCGCCCATATGATTCTGCATCAGCTCTTTATGGAACTTAATCAGCATCGGGTTACCACTGGCCTGAGCAACCAACGCGTGAAACTGCATATCCGCATCGACCGAGGCACTTTTACGTAAATCGGGACGGGAGAAACGTTTGGCTGCTTCCATCAAAATTAAACACTGTTCCAATTCATCAATCAGTTGATCACTCGCTTTTTCAGCAGCGATAGCAGCTAACTGAGACTCAACCGCCCGACGCGCTTCCGTCACTTCATAAGGGGTGATGTCCGGCAAATCCGTCGGTAGATGCAGCGGTTCATCACGGATGACATATACGCCCGATCCTTTACGGATTTCGGCGACCCCGAGCAGTTCGAGGTAAACCATGGCTTCACGAATGACGGTGCGGCTCACACCCATATCGTCAGACAGTTTTCGTTCAGGAGGAATTCTTTTACCCACTTGAATCGAACCATTTTGAATCTGCTGCAGAATATCTGTAGCCACTTTGATATATAAACGTTCGCTTACCGACACATACGCCTCTCTTATTTGCTTACCACGGATGTAACGTTCCATCCTCTAAGCGGTTTACAGGTAAACTCGCTCTTTTGTAAGGATATTGTGCGGCAAGTTCCTCATTGATGTCTACGCCATGTCCGGGAGCCTCACCAACCAGGAAGGTTCCGTGATCAAACTGATAAGCATGGGTAAATACGGACTCGGTCACCTGACAATGAGGCATATGTTCTTGGATACCGAAGTTATTAATGGCCGTCCCCACATGCAGGGCACATCCCATCGTGATTGGTGATAAATCTGTTGCGCCATGGAAGCCCGTTTTTATCTGATACAACGCGGCAAGGTTGGCAATTTGACGAATGTGGGTAATACCACCCCCATGAACAATCGTGGTTCGAATATAATCAACCAACTGGTTGGTGATCAGATCTTTAATGTCATAGATTGAACTGGTCACTTCACCCACGGCAATCTTCGTGGTGGTGTGCTGACGAATCAGTTTGAATGATTCCTGATTGTCGGTCGGCGTGGGATCTTCCATCCAAAACAAGCGGTATGGTTCCAACATTTTGCCCAAACGGGCGGCCTCAATCGGTGTGAGCCGATGATGCACATCCGTTAGTAACTCAACGCCGTAACCGAATTTTTCTCGTACCGCCTTAAAGACGGTTTCTACACTATTGAGGTACTTTGTGGTATTCCACACCTGTTCTTCCGGTAGGTTGGCATTGGCTGGCTCGTACGCAACGCCTTTCTTGGTGACACCGTAGGTTTTCGCTAATCCGGGCACACCACATTGCACGCGAATAAACTTGTAACCTTTACTTAAAGCGACTTCAAAATCGGCCAATACATCTGCTATCGTCTCGCCATTGACATGGGTATAGACGTTAATGTATTCACGACTTTTACCGCCCAAGAGTTGATATAACGGCATTCCCGCTGCTTTGGCTTTGATATCCCACAGCGCCATATCGACAGCGGCAATCGCAGCCATATCAATCACGCCTTTCTTCCAATAGTAGCCACGGTAGAAAAACTGCCATATATCCTCGATTTGACCAGCATCACGACCAATTAATGAAGGAATCACATACTCCTCCAAGTATTGAGCAACCACGAGCTCACGGCCATTCACGGTTGCATCACCTAAACCATAAATACCTGCATCTGTTTCGATCTTGAGTGTGACAAAATTTCGCCCGGGGCTACAGACGATAACTTTGGCGCTGGTAATGTTCATTGAGGTCTCCTGACGCTAAGAATGTTACTAAGTCTATTTAACCGTTAAAAATTGGTTGTTTTTGTGATCAATATTGAAAAGCCAATAAACCAATAATTGGTCTGTACAGTTTTATCGTTGTGATCACACATTCCAGATGTATAACAGTAAGAAATAGTCGGGCTAATCGACACAACGAGCAGATAACGCTATACCTAGCTGTCATCACACCTAGGCTAGAAGCCAACTTAAGCCTCACATTATCTTTGTCACGATCACGGAGAAAGGGTATGGTATTGATTTACAGACTGAACGTTTGGATGTTCAATACCCATTTATCAAAACTGACCTAGACAATTTTTGGCAGTCGAAGTCAGCAGTCGGGCGTATTGTGTTGGTGCAGTGAACTGTGGTTGCTGAATTGTTATCTTTCCAGCCTCCGGCTCCGGCATTGGAATATGACGCACAATTACGTTTTTCGGTTTCAGAGGCATTGGTGCTCTGTGCGCCAGTTACTCTTGCCAAGATGCAAGAGTAACCAGAAAATCTTTTTTTGTTTGACGGCGTCGCACGTTGTCCAGAACCTGCTTTTACGGGCGTCCTGCCCGGAAAAGCCTAACCATTCATCCTTGAATGGTTTTCTTGGTTGGGTGGTTGATTTGAGTTGGGGGGAATATTCTTAAAAAGTCAATTTGATCACTGAACTCAGGGTGAAAAATCATGGACGATTTTTCAGGATTGCTTGAGCAGGATGCGAATCAATCCGACCCTGATTACACGCGCTGAACTCAAACTTAAGGCACTTTTGGGGACTTTTGCTGCTGGGCAAAAGTCTCTGGGGCGCTTTCGAAGATGCCATTGAAATTGGTAAAAGTAATCGCGCACCAAACCGCTGCACCTCAATTTTTATATTCCCCAGCAATTGGCTCCCAGATTTGACACACAATTGCGTTCCTCAATTTCAGAAGCATCGGTGTCCTGTGTGCCAGTTCATCTTTCAGAGATGAAAGACGAACCAGAAAATCTTTTTTGTTTGACGGCGTCGCACGGTGTCCAGAACCAGCTTTTACGGGCGTCCTGCCCGGAAAAGCTTAATCATTCTTCCATGAATGATTTTCTTGGTTGGGTGGTTGATTTGAGTTGGGTGAAACAACCGGACGGAGAAGCGGTTGCCAAATTTTTCATGCGAGCCTAAACGGCCAGACCTACTGAAACGCCAAGTGGTGGTCATCACCGGCAAAACTTTGAGTCTCAACGGCCTAAACGGCCAGACCTACTGAAACTCACCCCCGTAATGAAAGTTTAAAATCAATCACTTGCAATGCGGTTTTGGATGGCCTCGAGTTATCCACAGATTCACCTGTCAGAACAATGTCAGTAGAATTTATAAGATATCGGGGATTTCTGGCTAATACAATGATTGTATAGCGTTTTTGTGAGCAGCATGACGCAAGCGGAGTGGGGGGCTTGGTGATAGGATGATTGCTTGTGGACAACGTTATTTTTGTCATTTTGAATATGCGATTGGTTGATTTGATTCACAATTGCATATATCACCGTTGGATCCCGGTGATGTTTCTTTACACCTCGTTCCCACGCTCCGCGTGGGAATGCATACCTGACTTAGAAGTGGCAAGCAAAGTTCAACGCTTGTACCACCCCCGGCTATCATCCAGTGCATCATCCGCAATAAGCGATCAGTTTTGGCAGGAAGGCGTACACCCTGAATGAATACAAAGTGGTGAAATGATGCATCAGAAGGTTGAATCGATTCACCAAAACGTTATGTTGATAAAGTGACTCACTGGCGTTATTTCAGTGCTCGTCATTATGAAGGCGAAACAGGACGAATTGATATCTGCCAATCATGGTGATTTTTGGTTCTGTATGTATTCCCACGGAGGACCGTGGGAACAAGGGTTAAAGACGAACCAGAAAATCTTTTTTGTTTGACGGAGTCGCACGTTGTCCAGAACCAGCTTTTACGGGCGTCCTGCCCGGAAAAGCTTAATCATTCTTCCATGAATGATTTTCTTGGTTGGGTGGTTGATTTGAGTTGGGGGGAATATTCTTAAAAAGTCAATTTGATCACTGAACTCAGGGTGAAAAATCATGGACGATTTTTCAGGATTGCCTGAGCAGGATGCGAATCAATCCGACCCTGATTATGTGCGCTGAACTCAAACTCAAGGCACTTTTGGGGACTTTTGCTGCTGGGCAAAAGTCTCTGGGGCGCTTTCGAAGATGCCATTGAAATCGGCAAGAGTAATTGCGCACCAAATCACCACACCTCGATTTTCAACCTTTCCAGCCTCCGGCTCCCAATTTTGACGCACAATCAGGTTCCTCAATTTCAGAAACATCGGTACTCTGTGCGCCAGTTCATCTTTCAGAGATGAAAGACGAACCAGAAAATCTTCTTTGTTTGGCTTGGTCGCACGTTGTCCAGAACCAGCTTTTACGGGCGTCCTGCCCGGAAAAGCCTAATCATTCTTCCATGAATGATTTTCTTGGTTGGGTGGTTGATTTGAGTTGGTGAAACAACCGGACGGAGAAGCGTTTGCCAAATTTTTCATGTGAGTCTCAACGGCCAGACCTACTGAAACACAGGTAATACTTTAGGTGCTGCTTATTTAGAAAAAGTCTCAACGGCCTAAACGGCCAGACCTACTGAAACCCAGAGAAGAAAAGTACATGCATGCTGCAGGCATGGTCTCAACGGCCTAAACGGCCAGACCTACTGAAACTGAGTGTAGCAGAAAAAAAAGCCCGCGTGCGGGCGTCTCAACGGCCTAAACGGCCAGACCTACTGAAACAGTGTTGATTGTATGGCTCATAATGTCCTACATTGTCTCAACGGCCTAAACGGCCAGACCTACTGAAACAGTGTTGATTGTATGGCTCATAATGTCCTACATTGTCTCAACGGCCTAAACGGCCAGACCTACTGAAACTCACCCCCGTAATGAAAGTTTAAAATCAATCACTTGCAATGCGGTTTTGGATGGCCTCGAGTTATCCACAGATTCACCTGTCAGAACAATGTCAGTAGAATTTATAAGATATCGGGAATTTCTGGCTAATACAATGATTGTATAGCGTTTTTGTGAGCAGCATGGCGCAGGCGGTGTGGGGGGCTTGGTGACAGGATGATTGCTTGTGGACAACGTTATTTTTGTCATTTTGAATATGCGATTGGTTGATTTAATTCACAATTGCATATATCACCGTTGGATCCCGGTGATGTTTCTTTGCACCTCGTTCCCACGCTCCGCGTGGGAATGCATACCTGGCTTAGAAGTGGCAAGCAAAGTTCAACGCTTGTACCACCCCGGTTATCATCCAGTGCATCATCCGCAATAAGCGATCAGTTTTGGCAGGAAGGCGTACACCCTGAATGAATACAAAGTGATGGAATGATGCATCAGAAGGTTGAATCGATTCACCAAAACGCTATGTTGATAAAGTGACTCACTGGCGTTATTTCAGTGCTCGTCATTATGAAGGCGAAACAGGACGAATTGATATCTGCCAATCATGGTGATTTTTGGTTCGGTATGTATTCCCACGGAGGACCGTGGGAACAAGGGTTAAAGACGAACCAGAAAATCTTTTTTGTTTGGCGGCGTCGCACGTTGTCCAGAACCAGCTTTTACGGGCGTCCTGCCCGGAAAAGCTTAATCATTCTTCCATGAATGATTTTCTTGGTTGGGTGGTTGATTTGCGTGCGGTGAAACATTCTTAAAAAGTCAATTTGATCACTGAACTCAGGGGGAAAAATCATGGACGATTTTTCAGGATTGCCTGAGCAGGATGCGAATCAATCCGACCCTGATTATGTGCGCTGAACTCAAACTCAAGGCACTTTTGGGGACTTTTGCTGCTGGGCAAAAGTCTCTGGGGCGCAGTCGAAGATGCTAATGAAACAGAGAAACGTAACTGCGTCCCAAACCACAGCACTACCATTTCACATACTAAAATACAATTTAATCACCTCAAGCGAGACTCCCTGTTGCCCCCATTCCAAAAATCACCTTTCCCTTAAATTTGAGTATGCTTTATAAATTCGTTTGAATATAATTGTTGGCTTATATGAGAATGTTTCTATCAATAAACGAGCATCAACCAGCATTCACCAATAAAAACAATCACGGCTCAGCCAACAACGTCAATGAACTATCAAACCATTCAAATACACAACCTGATGCGTTATGAGTTTGCTCAAGTTGAAGGGGATTTTGCCGCCTTACGTGAGTCAGATGTGAAATCCGTTATCCCTGCCGGAATGCGCTTTGCCGATTTTCTTGAACAGCTGCGTAGCGGTCATCAGGTATTGCTGACTGATGTGCCATCGATTCCTTTGCTGATTCGAGATCGGGATGAGTGGGGCAATCAATACTGGCGAGTCAATCCCGATATTGAGCCTCAGCTCGACGGGCTGGCTAACAAGGCTTATACCGCCAGAGTTGAACTGGTCAATCATGGTATTGGTTCGACTTATCCCGGCAATGTGAATGCTTCTGTGTATACCGAGCCTTATGTTGAACGTGAACCTGTGAAGCTGAGTTTACAACAGCGGTTGCTCCGCCAGCGTCAGGAGCGATTACAGGCGCTGGATAAAATCCCATTGCCTTCATCCGCATGGCAGGATGCTTTTAATAAGCCGCCCGTCAGTCCTTCCCGTTTTGCCAAATCTGCTCTGGTGCCGAGTGGTACGTGTGACATCGGTACACGAAGAGAGCCGCTTTCTGCGCTGGGGGATTATGCGGCTTATACACTTGCTGTCGGGCAGGGGATTAGTGCTGCTTCTGAAGAAGTTTTTTTAACGCGTATTGGTGGTACGGCATTGGCAGAGTTGCCGGGAATGGCGATGAAAATCGTCGGGCAAGCTGGCATTCTAGCGGTATTTGTGCCTAACAAATTAGCGGACAGTACGCTCTACAGTGCAGCCGATATTCGCAATAGAGATATGGTTGAAACCAATATACGCTTAGGGTTCAATGCGGCAGGGCAAATTTATGGCTATCACGTCAATGGGACGAATATCCCTAAGCGTGAGGTCAAACGGGTCGGTGAGCGGTTTGTCGTCGAGTTAGAGCCGGATGTCACCATTGAATGGGTGCCGATCAGTGGCGATTTTGGCGGTAAACCAATCTTAGTTAATCCCATTCCGGAGATGGAAAAGTACGATATCTGGATCCATCCAGAAGCGGAGCAAGGCCAAGAATTTGATAATACCTATATTACCCCAATTGCTGATGCGGTTCTGCAAGACTATATTTTGACCTTTCCGGCAGAGACTGGATTACCACCGTTGTATGTGGTGTATAATTTGACACCTAAAACGCGATTACCACGAACGAATGGACGGTGGATTCAAGGTGTGCCCGGTAATGGGCTATGGCAGTCTGATTTAGATGTAGTTAACAGAGTAACCAACGGTGAGGCAATCCCCTTTAAAAATGGGAGACCGATTTTTGATAAATGGTCAAAAGGTCGTCTTATCTTTGAAAATGGCGTGTTAGACGGGACGAAAGACGATTTCACTAGAGTTTATGATGAAATAGCAAACGCTAAAAATCTTTCCAGTAGTCATGCAGCAAAAAACCTTTTGAGAGATAAAGGATTAACACCTCATCATCATACTTTAACTGAAATACAGCTTATTCCGACGGACTTACATAGTAATATTCCACATATTGGTTCAGCATCAGACATGAGGTCACATAACAAATGATCAACATAGAGAAAAAACTTCAAGAACTCAATGTGATACTAGCTATTGAAGAGGTAAATACCGCGCTTCCACCTATGCCATCTAGTGCGAGTCATATTGTTCGCCACTACAAGAGATCAGTTCTTTTTTCTGAAAATGTGATTTTTAAACCGCAGTACAAAACGAGTTTAGAAGGCAGGAATGGAGATCTGTCATTAGAGGTTCTGTGGGGAATAGAAGATAGTCCTTTTAACATCGAGAAAGCCAACCAAAGTTTGAAAAATTTAGAAGCAGAGAGTGACCTTTACTCAATTGGTGGTAGTTCTGGAAGTAATCATATTTGTGTATCAACGGATGACAATGCCATTTATTTGTTCACGAATGGTATTGATATGACAAGGTTTAAATTATTTGATCATGCTGATGATTTTTTTAATGCCCTGACAATTGAAAAAAACAGTGGTTCTGACAACTCTCAAGCGGTCTCTGTTCAATTGGATTTCTAGACCTAGTCAGCTTGCGGAGGCTGTTCATTCTTTGTGTCATGCCTCGAAGCTGGAAGCGGAGAGAATCATAGAGGCGAAGAATAAAAAAGAACCGCGTCGCATTTTACCTTTGAGCCGTGCTAAAACCATGATAAACGGTGTTTTTTGCTGAGAGCTTCTTTTATGCTAGCGCTATTCATCCACAACGAGCCTCAATGCTGCGATTATGAAAACATCCCTCGACCATCTGCCCGAATATAAACAGCGTGAGCTGGCGGACATCTCAACCATTCTGCGTGACACGTTAGACGATTACTTGCAAGGCAAAACGGGCAGTAAAAGTGAGTTTCGCATTCTGAAAATCATCTTGTTTGGCAGCCATGCCAAAGGGCGTTGGGTCAAGGATCCGGTTAACGGCTATATCAGTGATTACGATATTCTGGTGATCGTCAATAAAGCGGCTTTGGTCGAGGATTATGTGGTCTGGCAGCGGGCCGAAGAGCAGATTGATCGCAAAGTGAAATCCGCACCGCTGGGGTTGATTGTCCACGATTTGAACGAAGTGAATGGGCGCTTGCAACAGGGTCACTATTTTTTTAAGGATATCCGCGAAGAGGGTATTGAACTGTTTGCCGCCACGCCGAAACCACTGGCGGAGCCGGGTGATCTGAGTGAGGAAGAAAAACGGGAAATTGCCCGCAAGCATTATGAGCAGTGGTTCAGCAGTGCTTCCCATTCACTGAAGAAATTCTATTTTTCCTTAAAGGAGCTGACTTTGAGTGAAGCTTCTTTCGATCTTCATCAGGCAACAGAGCGTCTTTTGGCCTGTACATTGCTGACTTGTACTAACTACCTGCCGAAATCCCACAATATCGAGAAGCTCGGCAACTTGTGTGCACAGATAGATCCGGCTTTTGCTGATATTTTCCCGATGGACAATAAGTTCCACCGCCGCAGTTTTCGCCGCCTGCAACGAGCCTATATTGATGCGCGCTATTCCGCCCATTACGAAATCACCGAAGAAGAGTTGAATTATTTGGTGGCAGAGGTGCAGCGGTTACAGGGATTAACCGAACAGGTTTGTCGGGGGAGGATCGGGGCTGAGCACCCCTGAGGGCTGTATCTTTACTTTGATTTTTCCAGCCTCCGGCTCCGAAATTTGACGCACAACCAGATTCCTCAATTTCAGAAACTGCGGTGCTCTGTGCGCCAGTTCATCTTTCAGAGATGAAAGACGAACCAGAAAATCTTTTTTGTTTGACTTGGTCGCACGGTGTCCAGAACCAGCTTTTACGGGCGTCCTGCCCGGAAAAGCCTAACCATTCTTCCTTGAATGGTTTTCTTAGTTGGGTGGTTGATTTGAGTTGGGGGAAATATTTTTAAAGCCAAATTGATCGATGATCTCAGGGTGAAAAATCATGGACGATTTTTCAGGATTGCTTGAGCAGGATGCGAATCAATCCGACCCGGCCAGCGCCCACGAACTAAACCGTTCTTTTGGGTACTTTTGGAACGCCAAAAGTATCTGGGGCGCGTGCATCAGATGCCGCAGAAATTAATAAACTCATTGCGCACCAAACAACAGCGACACAATATTCATCTCCCCAGCCTTCGGCCCCGAAATTTGACGCACAATCAGGTTTCTCAATTTCAGAAACTGCGGTGCTCTGTGCGCCAGTTCATCTTTCAGAGATGAAAGACGAACCAGAAAATCTTTTTTGTTTGACTTGGTCGCACGGTGTCCAGAACCAGCTTTTACGGGCGTCCTGCCCGGAAAAGCCTAACCATTCATCCTTGAATGGTTTTCTTGGTTGGGTGGTTGATTTGAATTGGGTGAAACAACCGGACGGAGAAGCGGTTGCCAAATTTTTCATGCGAGCCTAAACGGCCAGACCTACTGAAACAGGAAGCTTTGTTATCTAAAAATCTAGCAGGTTTACCGTCTCAACGGCCTAACCTACTGAAACAAAGATGCACGAACCCCAATTGAAGAAGTAAGGTCTCAACGGCCTAAACGGCCAGACCTACTGAAACGAAGCTTTGGCCTAATGGTGTAGGGAGTAAAAGTAAGTCTCAACGGCCTAAACGGCCAGACCTACTGAAACTGATCTAGTTCGTGATACATCTGAAGAGTTAGCCGTCTCAACGGCCTAAACGGCCAGACCTACTGAAACCCACCCCCGTAATGAAAGTTTAAAATCAATCACTTGCAATGCGGTTTTGGATGGCCTCGAGTTATCCACAGATTCACCTGTCAGAACAATGTCAGTAGAATTTATAAGATATCGGGAATTTCTGGCTAATACAATGATTGTATAGCGTTTTTGTGAGCAGCATGGCGCAGGCGGTGTGGGGGTCTTGGTGACAGGATGATTGCTTGTGGACAACGTTATTTTTGTCATTTTGAATATGCGATTGGTTGATTTAATTCACAATTGCATATATCACCGTTGGATCCCGGTGATGTTTCTTTGCATGATAGAAAATAATCTTCTGCTCTTGCTAAGGATAGCTAATGAACCCTCGCTATACCCTGATTGCTCCGATGGACACACTCACCGGAGTCGATTTATTTGATATTGCATTAACGCAAGCATGGCCGATTCAGTGTTTCGGCGTATTCGATGGCTGGCATGCCTCTCTGAATCATTGCAACCTTTATCCGGTTGAAGCCGAGACAGTTACGAAGTTAAAAGAGATTCGGCAAAAGGGCTGGCCGGGGGGAGGGAAAGACTTTGCTAAATTTGCTCATTTAAATCCTCAGCCTGCCAGTCAGTTTGATATCAGCCAACTGGCTGAAACGGTTTATATTGCCAACCTGCCCGGTGAGGTGTTCCGCCAGCAACTCAGACAAGCCGGGAAAACCGTGATTGAGTTGCAGGAAGCGGAACTGGAAAGCTTTGCCGAGCGGTTTGGTGTGACACTGAATCCTGCACAGCAGGCTCGGGCAATCTATCACCGGGATTATCTGCCGGGGCTGACTGCGAATGGCATTGCTTACGGACAAAAAAATAGCGGATCAGGCGACGCAGCAGATGTGTTGACAATCAGCTACCATGCTATTCGCGAGCAGGAAAACAATCTTGAAGGAACGACTGAATTATGGTCAGAACTCACAGAACCGGGTGAGGATAAAGAGTTATGGGAGATTTGTATCCGGGATTTGATTGATCTTGATTTGGTGCTGGCGCCGGAAAAATACCGCCCGGTCTTAATGTCATTCCTGAATGAACCCTTCTTCTGTCAAACTGATGACGGTGGAGATTATCAGAAGAAAGCAAGCTCATTCGAGCCATTGTCAATTAAACCGAAATTAGTGCTGTATTTTCAGGGAGAAGCCGCATTAACCACGTATCTTCATGCCAGTGATTTTATTGAAAAGGGTCACCGGAGTGCCGCTCAAATCACCACGATCGAGTTTGTCTGTCATAGAGAACAGTCTGCCCAGTTAGATACCATTATCCACGATGATCAGTGGCGTCATTTATTCACCTTCACACTGAATCGCGGTAAGTACACGACCTATTTCAAAGCAACACTGAAACAGCGTGATACCGTCAATGGTCCGGCTGTCGAAAAACTGGTCAATCATCTGCTGACCATGCAACTGCTCTATGGTCGCCCGCTGCGACATTATGGCTGTACTTTCTTTTTGCCGTTTGAGATGAAGTCGGAATCTGAAGTGACGTTACGCTCTGCGCTGAAGTTGAGAGACTATCAGTCTATTCTCCGTGAAAGTGACGAAAAAGTGGATGAGTTGACCGACATCGAGCGGACGGCCTATCTTTACTTTGACCCTGAGATTCGGGAACGAATCTATAATTTCTCCGCCAATCCACCAACAGATAAAGCCCTATTGCTAGAGGAATACGATGTATCCCAGTGGCAGTATTGGGCGTTAACCAAAGTCCGTAACTATGACACATTAAATCAACGAATAGAGCGGAAAGATGCCGCCATTCATGCAGATGAAACATTATGGCAGTTACGTGGTGAAATTAAGAAAGTCCGGCTCTATAAATTTTACAATGATGTGTTGTTGCTGGGTGTTACCGTATTCAATGATTTTTCAGAACTGAAAAAAGAAGATGAAGGCAAAAACAAAGGCATCAGTTGTTTTACCGATGACGATCATTGGTGGTTATCACTGATATTTTCCGATGACGAAACGTTTGCTCATATTCAAAACACATTTGCCGGGCGCTGGCTCGAATATACGCAGAAAATCCGCGAAATTCATCCCGGTTTTGCTTTACGTGGACACGATATCAAAGATGATAAAGCTCATTTTCAGTACCGGCTGGTTGCAGCCGATGATGGTGGGTGTGAGCGAGATGCCAAAGATAAAAAAACGTTGTGTAAGCGCGTTGCACTATATCATGAGCTTTATGAGCAGGGGCAGAACAAGCTTCCGGATGATATTGAAGCGTTATTTAACAGTTTTTTTGAGACGGATAAACAGAGAGAAAAACGGCATCCCTTGATTGATAACCGGATGTTCGTCAATGTCAGTTATGCGCAAGCCGGGCAGCCGAACCTTCACCGGCAAGGAGAACAGAGACTCCGCGATTTTCTTGCGCTGGCAGCCTATGTTGATAGTAAAACACAGACAATTGATCCCCATGAAACTCGGGCCTATGACCAGAAATTTACGGACAAGCTATTGGCAGCACAGACTTATACGCGTTGGGGTGATTTCGGGTCGCTCTATGTCTATACCGATTATTCCAATGTGTACGTCGGTCATGGTTTTTATTTCAGTGATGTTATCGGCCCCGAACATGTCTTTTATAACTATGAACGGATGCTGGTATTTGCACTGTTCTATCATATGTCCTTACATCACTATAGTCGGAAGATAAGTGAAGCCTCGCATCTGTTATTAGAAAAAAACGGCAGTGGACTGAATGCTCAGCATCTGGATAAATTTCAGTCGATCAAACGGGATTTTATCCAGTTCACCAACTACTTTTGGTTTGAGAAGCTGACCGAGCAGATTCAGGGAAAAGAGATTTTTGCCCTCCAGGTGAACGGGCTGCAACTGAAAAAAGAGTATCAGTTGATCGAGCAGGAGATTGAGACGACGGACCAGTTTGTGCTGGCTCGTCATGAAAGTCGGCAGACCGAAGCCGGGTTGCGTTTTACTCGCATTGCAGGAGTGTTAACTGTCGGACTGTTTATTTCCGAAGGTGGTAAGCTCATGTTGGAGGGGATGAAGGCATCGATGGATTCCACTTCCTTATCAGCGCATTACCAGCTGTTTGGCTACCTGCTGTGGACTGGTATTTTTATCTATGGCATGTATGAGTGGATATCATGGCGGATGTTGCTCCCACATTGGGAAACCTGCTGGAAGAAAACCTGTTCGCTGTTGAAAAAGGGTTATGTGGGGTTAAGAAAGTCTCGTTGTTTTACGACTAAAGGTATCAGCCAAATTATTGTGGGTTTTCTGGGGTTGGGGATTTTACTTTCTCCACCATTCAGACAGCAGCTTCATACGTGGTTATTATGCCTTTGGCAGCTATTACAGTGATCATTTTACATTAATACGGTGTTGACCAAAAATCCCCTCAATGAGTATTCATTGAGGGGATTTTGTATATTCAACGGCCTAAACGGCCAGACCTACTGAAACTACAGGAGTGGTCATTAGCAAAAGATTACCTTATGGTCTCAACGGCCTAAACGGCCAGACCTACTGAAACTCACCCCCGTAATGAAAGTTTAAAATCAATCACTTGCAATGCGGTTTTGGATGGCCTCAAGTTATCCACAGATTCACCTGTCAGAACAATGTCAGTAGAATTTTTAACATATCGGAAATTTTCGGCTAACACAATGATTGCATAGCATTTTTGTGAGCGAAATGATTCAACGGTTGATTTGAATTGCGTGACACTGAAAAGCCAACTTGACCGATGTACTCTGGGTAAAAGGTCCGGGAGGATTATCTGATATCCGTCACAATTGTTGCTGTGGCCGAAAGCGCTGCACACAAGCCCGCAGCAGGTAGGCATCATACATTGCATTGTGCTGATGTCCCTGAGGATGCTGGTCAGCAGGAAGTAATGTCGCCCGAGAGATGAGAGGGTCGATATCGTGACAGGTCAGTAGCGTTGCCAGATCATGAACGATATAGCTAAGCGGTTGCGGCAGATGCATAGAGCCACCGAATAGTTGACAGAACAGCACCCAGTCATAGGCCGGACAATCGGCCCACATTTCGATGTGATCATATGCCATCAGCCATTCACGTAGCGCGGCAACAATGTTAGCCGCTGGCGCAAACAGCCATGTTTTCTCGGCTGAGATAATCACTTCAGGCTGACTTTCCGGGTGATTCAGCCAGTGCATGTGGCGAATCACATGTTTTTCAAGCCATGGGTCAACGCTTTGACCATGCCGTTCGGTAAATTCAGCGTAAAACTCCCGCCCGTTCTCATCAAGGAGCGCCAGACTCAGTAATTCGGTGTGTTGGGTCAGGCCGGTGAATTCTGTGTCTAAGAAGATTCTCATGCGGTATGTCTCGTGATGGTGTGATGATGCGGTCAAGTTACGAAAGGTTGTGGCAAATAGCAAGGGCTCTGGTTCGCGGGTGCCGGGGTTTGCGATGGATGGTGTATTTAGCCGTGTGTTTTATCTGATGGCTGCTCAGTATCACGGGGTTCAGTCAGTTGAACCCCGCCACGACGGCCTAAACGGCCAGACCTACTGAAACGTTTAGCGACTTCGACATACTTGCTTGTGCAAGTGGTCTCAACGGCCTAAACGGCCAGACCTACTGAAACAACGACAAGTTGACGAATTGTTGTTGCAACAACAAAGTCTCAACGGCCTAAACGGCCAGACCTACTGAAACTCACCCCCGTAATGAAAGTTTAAAATCAATCACTTGCAATGCGGTTTTGGATGGCCTCAAGTTATCCACAGATTCACCTGTCAGGACAATGTCAGTAGAATTTTCAGGTTATCGGAAATCGCTGCTTAACACAATGATTGTGAACCGTTTTTGTGAACTGAATTGTTAAAGAGCCGTGAGCAGTTTGATTATAGAATTTCAGCCTGTGGAAAAGTTGCGATTGAGTTACCATGAATGTCAAATGAGCCTTTTCTGGCATCATAGGGGAGCCAGTAAAAACGCAGGCTGTCGGTTGGTTCTACATATTTTTGACACCGTTTTTTCAATTCGTCCAGCGCTTTGTCGTGGCGCAGAGTGATTTCAAAAACGGAATATTGCACCCGTTCGCTATAGCTGAGTAATAAGTTACTCAGCCGACGGCGTTTCTTATCATCTTCGATGTCAAAACATGCCAGATAAACTTTCATCGTGCAGCTCCTCGTCTGGTTATGTCGGTGTCCAAGGGTGGAACGGGGTATTCAATTTAATGGCGATCTGCACCTCGCGGGATTGTTGCAAGATCGCATCCAATAGCCGTTGATTGGTTTTCGGATTGGGCTGAGTCAGGGCAGACATCAGCGCCGTCAGCAGTGTTTTACGGGTTTGACGGGACATTTCACAGCCTTGTGGGGTGATGGTGAAATCATCCGGTGTGATTTGCCCTTTGTTAATCAGTGTCAGCACAGTCCGTTCAACAATCACCCGAAACGGCTCCATCAGATCGGAAGCCAGCGTTTTGTGCGCGCCGTGATTTTGGTGATAAAAACCAACCCACGGACACAGACCACAGCTCTGGATAAGCGCATCGGTTAAATGATACAAATGCGTATAGCCGAGAGAGAGCAGCGCGTTCACCGGATCTTTCGGCGGGCGTTTGTTGCGCCCGTCAAATTGCCATTGCGGATCTAAATGCTGGCGGAAAAACGCCCACAAATGTTTGGCGGCTTCACCTTCATAGCCCCGAATGGTATCAATTGCTTCGCAGCGGTGAATTCTGGCTTTGATTCGCTTGAGACGTTCCAACCCCGGCCAGTCTGGTTGACGGTTGTGGATGAGACTCAGATGGCCGCTGATTTTTGCCAGTACCAGATTCCGAGTCATGCTGAGGACAAATTCCGGCTGTTGAAACTGGGCGATTTGATGTAACCATGATTGATGTCCCTGATGCGGTTTTCCTGCACAACTGACGCCTTCGTAACTGCCGAAACGAGATGCAAAATGAACGGGAATCGTATGACGCATGGCTTCCCGTAAGGCTGGTGTTGTGATGTGGTGTGGGCCGATCAGCAGAATACCTTCCAGTTCATGCCAACTGTAATAGTTGTCATTTTCTTCCTGAGTGACTTTTAAACGCTGATGTTCACAGTTCAGGTAAGCCACATCACCGGCAATGATCAGAAAGGTGCCGAACTGCTGACGCTCACCGATGACTGCTGCCGTGCGTTGTTGCTGTTGGCGGAGCTGGTGGATATGTCCGGGGCTGGCTTCCTCAACTGCCTGCTGTTCATCCCGGTAGGCCGTAGCGGTCTCAATGGCATAGCCATCGATAAACAGAAAGCCGAGATAGCGAAACCCCTGAGTTGCTTCCACAATACGGGTTTTGCTGGCTTTAATGGTGAGCCCGTGTTCCTGTAACGAAGCGGTGACCTGAGGCAACGCCTGTTCAGCAGCCTGACGGGTTTTAAACAGCAACACAAAATCATCAGCATAGCGTACCAGACGGTAATCGAGCGCCAGCATATCACCGTCGAAATCATCTAAAATCAGGTTGGCCAGCAGCGGGCTGACGGGTGCTCCCTGTGGTAAACCCTGCCGACGCTGTTGGGTGTCACCGCTTTCGGTATAAGCCGGAGCCGTGACCCATTGCATCAGCAGTTCGGTTAATGGTTCGTGAGGGAACAGCAGTTGTAACCGGGTGGCAAGGTTTTCCCAGTCGACACTGTCAAAGAAGCTATCGACGTCGCTTTCCAGTACCCAACAATATCCGGCCTGAATATGGCGGTTGATTTCATCGCGGGCCTGAAAGCGTGACATGCCACGACGATAGCCGTAACTGTGCGGTTTCCACAATTGGTCGAGCGTTTCACTGAAACGCTGACAGACCGCTTTTTGTAGTACCCGATCCTGCCAGGGCGGAATCGAAAGCTTACGGATGCCACCATCTGGTTTGTCTATCTCGACCGGTTGGAGTGGCGGAGCCTGATAGCGACCTTCGATGATCAGATCGGCTTTGGCTCGGATCTGTTCCAGATGTCCGGCCTGTTGTTCTGCGGTGACGGAGGTCTCGCAGCTGTCTTCCAGTGCTTGTCTGAGATCCGGCTCGGTCAGATATTGAGGCAGTAGTGCATGAGCTGCGGTGCTGAAGCGGCTGTCTGTCATGCCATCTGGTGTGAACAGGCGGTAACGCCCCAGCCCGAAGGCCCGGCTCTGACCGATCCCGATCCACTGACCGAGAATCAGTAACGCCATCAGCCAGCGTGGTAAGGTTTGATGTTCTCCCAATCGGGCCTGAAACAGGGCACCACTCATATCTTTACGTCCGCTGGCTTTTGTTGCCGACGGCTGACGGCCATACTGATGGCCGACCCAGATACTGAGCTGTGGTGTGAGTTGCAGTGAATGCGCTTCATCACGACTATAACGGATACCGGACTGATGCTGAATGAGCTGAATAAAGGTATCTTGCAGGCGCTGAAGCAGTCGTTGTGGGGTGAAATCGGCTTTATCCCGACAGTAACGATGCTTCCCGGTGGCATCTTTATCCGCGGTTTTCAGTCGCATCGGTGCCATACTGCGCAAAATGCAGCCCGGTTGTTGTTGCCACCATTCGGTGGCTTCTGCCAGTTGTTCAAGTTGATATGGTGTACAGTCGAGCAGATGAGCAACCGGGTGACCGGACAAGCAACAATGGATACTGTGCAGTGTCAGATTATGGTGGAAGAGGGCATCCTGCGGTAATCGTTCTGCACTGTCCGGTAGCGCAGATAGGCGCTCGATCAGGGTTTGCAATAGTGCGCCGCCATTGGCCAGTGCCGTGATCTGAAAGCGGTAAAAGTCCCCGGGCTGATAATGAATGTGGCCGTTTTCCAGCGGCTGAACGGCAATAAAATCGCTGAAGCCTTGCGGGCTGCCGCACAGATTGCGCACCCATGCATGCAGCGGTACATGATGCATAAAGGTCAGGTTGATTGTCTCGGTCAGCCGCAGACAGACGCAAATGCTGCGCAGCGGGAGCAGCGCAGCAATAGGCTCAATGGTGTTGAGGGGTGGGTTGGTCATCGTTTTTACCTATTATTTGCTCCTTTAGCCGGACGATTTCGATTCAACGGCTGAATTTTTCCGTCTTCAGATAACCGTCCTAACGCCTGATAGTTCCGATTGTTTTTGTCATCGTTGTTGGCAAACCATTTAAAGGCTTCGTCTTGATTCCCCTGTTCTAATGGGTAGTGAATTGAATACTCGAAATTGTTTTCATCGGCCAATGCCATGACTTGGTTCAGGGCTGTGGAGTCAATGAAAGAGTTTTCTATTTGGAGTGAAGTTTGTTCAACCAAGCTATTATCCTCGTTTAGCTTGTTGATCAACTGTTGTAATGCTGGGTTGGGTACTTTTTGCAGATAGTTCGTCAGATAATTGAGCTGAGTTTGAGTGGGTTGATAATCTTTCAATACCTGACTGTACACCGGCTGTGAATCTAAACTGCGATAGCGTTGGTGCGGGTCTTTAAGAAAAACGCCAAGCACATCAAGTTGAACTTTACCGAAGCCATAAGGTTTGCCCATCCCGAGTTGCTGATTGAAAACATGCTGATCGGTACGGTGTTTGCCGGCTCCGGTTGAGGTGATCAGTAAATCCAGTTCTTCATGGGTCAGATTATCGAACTCGATACAAAAACCAAACGGGGGTTGATCCGGCGTTTCTGAATCCACAGACAGTGCCTCAGCCATGGTGATCATATCTTGAGAACCATGGTTCTCTGCGTGGGCATTTTTATGTTGCAGATAACGTTTACGACCATTGAGTTGAAACTTCTTGGCAGGATTGTATAGATCCGTTTTTTTTAACTCAGTTTCATCGCCAGACACCATATACATGGAAGCACTGGGAGGATTAGGTGTTGATAGTGTTAGTGATGTGCGATCCTCTTTTTTGATTGGCTGGAAAGTCTGGCATTTTAAATCTTTTAATGGGATGGCATCATAAAAACGTACTCGGGAAGCGAGATTATCGGAGCTCTGTTCATTGTTGCCTGAAGTTTTGGTTTGAGTTTCAATGACACCAAATAATTGCTCTGCGGGAGTGAGTTTTGCTTGCTCTCCATCCCGGGGAGAAACACCCCATGGTAGGTAACGGGATTGATTCCCCTGCCGCATGATTTCATAAGTTGACGAACGCTTTTCCTTTCCTTCATCATCAATTTCTTGGCTAATGGTGTGAGCCACTTCTTTTCGCCAAATTTGAGAGAAGGATAGTTCGGTGACTAGAGCGTTCTGCCTATCAATTTTAAAATAATAAATATCGCCTTCAGTTACCTTATACCATTCTTTCTCTTTCTTATGTTTTTTCCAATTCTCGGGAAGTAAGGTGGAATTTTTCTGCTGCTCTAATAACGATTCTAATTCTTTAATTGCATCTTCTTTAATTGAAAATGAAGTAGTTTCGTTTAGTTTTTTTTCATTAAATGGAATTAGGAATTCATATTCTTTGGTGCTTGCTAATCGTTTTTCTCGATCAGTAATATCACCTTTGCAATACATAATGTTCTGAGAAAAATATTTTCCATTTAAGTTGTTTTTATTTAAGAATTCTTTGAATTCTTTTGGTGTTCCATAAAATGCATCCTTGGACATTTCAGGTGTTACTAAGCGACCTTTTAGAAGGTAACAGTTATGTGTTATTTGGTCTACTTTGTATGATTTACCTTCAGTAGATAGTGGCTCGTCTATATCAGTGAAAGGCAAATTCTCTCTAAGGTAAATGTATTTAGGGTCTGGATCTTTTCCATGGAAGCATGAAATAGGAATTTGCATTTTTTGAAAGAAATTATCTTTTCTGGGTGTTACAGCTTTTACTATTTTTCCATTGATTAGAACGTTTTCTTTTCTATAGACTGATACATAATTAACTAAAAAGTCCTCCCAGTCATCTGTTCTCTGATAAAAGCATTCATCATATGGTATATCATTTTTATTACATTGATAAAAAGTTGGTTGGTTATAAGCTCGTAGCGTTCCAATATTCAATGGTTTCAATTTTAGCTCATTGTCTTCTTTTACAATGAGACCCAAAGTAGAGAATGTAGATATATTTGCCGCAGCCCGCACCGAATAATACTCATCTCCTAACACTCGCATCGCAGAATCACTGATAATTTCTGCTGTGCTGGCGATCATGCCGCGCAGACTATTACCGGGAATGCCGAGCTGCCGGGGGCTGTCGAGCCGTCCGGCCGGATGACTGCGATAGAATTCAACATATCTATTCTGCTCGTCTCCTTGCCTGTCCCCACCGACAATTAAATCACTTTTATTGGTCAGTGCGACATAAATCGCACCGCTGAGGGTGTTTTTCTCCCAGCGGTCATGGGTAATGTGTTCTCCCTCTCCGTTAGCAATCTCTTGATAGGCTTTATCTGTGGCAGGGTTTTCCTTGGCGGTGCCGGCAAACGGAATAAAATGATATGGGTTATAGAATTGATCGCTCATGTCAGTTGGCCTCCGTGCCGGATGTTGTTGAATGAGTGTTTTCATCAAGTTTGTGATGAAGTGCTGTGGTGAGTTGGTTGAAATCAGGGAATGGCTGAGATTGCCAGAATGTGCGGAATGCTTCCCAGTCGGTGAGCATGTTGCTGGCCGTGCTGGTCAGACCTGGTTGGCTGAATGGCTGAAACTGTATAGAGGCGGCGGCTTTGCCGAATCCTTTGGCCTGATAAGCGCCAAAACGCAGCTCACCGTCCAGCAGATCTCGCAGCAGCAGTAATAGTACCGCCAGTTCGGCATGATGCGCTTGATCCAAAAGCCGCGGATGCAGGCGGATTTGGCCCGCATAGTGCGTGACCGCATGTTTTTCGACCCAGTAATTGCCCCCGGCAACGGTATCGCTTTGGGTCCCGCCTTTGACGCCACCGGTAAAACGGTCAATGGCAATAAAAGGTTGATCCATGCGGTTATTTTGGGCTGCGATAAAATCGGTCAACTGAAAATTGGCAGCCTGTTCCGTGCCGCCAAGCAGTTGTCTGAGCCGCGCTGTGGCATCTTTCGCAGCCTGTTCGCCGTGCAGGTCACTGAAGGTGTTGAGAATGCGCTGGGCCTGATGACGCAATACCCCCCGCATACTGGTGGCCGGAATGACCGGATGCCCCTGTTTGTTTTTTACCGCGACGATGACTTCGTGTGTACCTTGCGGTTTTGGCTTACCTTCGCGCTTATCGGCGATTTTCTTGCCTTGGTCATCATGGTATTCAATGTGATCGCAACCGACAAAAATCGGGGACAGCGGCATCAGATTCAAATCAAGCGTCAGGTAATCATCTGCAACGCTGAATGTTGCTGCTGGGGTGTCGAATGATGTCGGCTCTGGCGCATGAGTACCCGGGGTCCGGAGCCAGTCAAGGTAGGCGGTTTTGGTCAGCCCGGTAAACCGGAGATTGTCAATCTTGAACAAACCGGCGTTGTTATTGGTGTTGCGCCCCAGCCGTGCCTTTTCATCGCCCCATATGGTGAGAAAACCAGCCAGTTGCCGGAGTTGTACGTCTGTCGCGCTATCAATCTGGAGTTGAAGGGTAAATTGAGTACCGGGAGGTGCATATTCCTGATTGAACAGATGTTTGTCTTGGGCGGCTCCGGTGACGGGGTCAATACTGTTGCGGGTGACGGACGATATAGTTCGGCTGGGTGCCGTGGCGTTGAGAAAGCGCACCTGACCGCCGGTGCTGGCCTTTCGAGTCTCTTGCCCTCGGTGATTATTTGCGTTTTTCTCAAGGGTTTCTGCTACTTCTTTACCGAATAGCCAGCTCAAATCTGGTGTCTGGTGGTGTTCATCCTGTAACCGTCGGCTGAAAGCCAGTGCATTCCCTTTGAGTGTTGAACCGGGAATATAGAGCTGATCAGATGCATCGATACAGATCTGAATGTAATTTTGGGATTTGTTGCTATTCTCTGCTGACTCTGGGGTGTTACGTGCCCCGAATTCACCATTGCCGATTGTCAGCGCGGTGGTGTTCTCCAGCGTGGCGGTGAGGGTGATGTGATAATAATCGCTCATGAAATCTCCTTATAATTCTGCCGGATCTGCGGGAACAAACCGATAACCCAAATCAGTCAGTGCGTTGGAATTCTGGTTATAAGTGGCTTGTTTTACCGTCATCACACTGATCTCGCCGAAACCGTTCTGTGGTAAATAAGGGCAGGTCTGCCATGTCAGTTGTGAGTCGAGTAACGGTAACCCGGTGTGGCACCATGTTCTCAGCCTTTCGAGCACTTGCTCACGCTGTGCGTGATGGTTGATTCTGAAGGTAAAGGTACTGCCTGCTGTGGTCAGGATATAGGGCTGATAAGGCTGCCCGTGGGATTTTTGAAAACGGTGATAGAGATATTCTCCGCCAACCATCGTCTGATCGGTATGGAAGGCATGGAGCGTCACTAGTGGTTGTTGATGTGCATCGGTGAAATGCTGCGCGAAATAGTCCTGATACAGAGCTGCCAGCGGTTCAACCTGAGTTTGCTGCTTGTCGTGATATTGCGCCAGCGTGAACAGCATGGCATCCGATTCCAGTTTGATGACAACCAATTCATCAGGCGTGATGACATCGGATGTAACGGTGTTCGTCTGAAGTGGCTCGATATGACTGACTGTCAGCGTAGCTTTGGTTTTGCCGACTCTTGTCAGTCCGTGTTTGAGAACGGCTGCCAGTTGCTGACCAAAGCGTTCTGTGATGGTCGGAGTTAATGCGGTTGACGGGGGCAGACTCATGACGGTGGTCCAGTGGATCTGATTTTTCTGAGTGTCCGTAGGGCCGACCGATTCATAGGCAAACAGTTTCCCGTCGTCTGCTGTGCCACTCTCTTTATCGATGGCTGTTCTGACCGTGAGGTGCCGGGATAACTCGGGTGATACCGCACCGAACTGGCTGAGTACCGGTTTTTCCGGCTGATCTTTATAGTCGGTCGGGTAGGCACCGGCAATGACCGGATTATCTGTTGGCTCAATACTTTTCAAAATATGGGCCTGCGCGCAGGTTGCAGCGTTGACGTAAATGTCATCTTGTCCTTTGATAGCAAATTGCATCAGGGCCAGTGGCCGGGTTTTCAGACGGATCGGCGTGGATACGCTCTGTTGTTCTTCCTGTGTGGATACCACGGGCAGCGCATGGCGGATCACCAGTTGATCGAGATAGGTTTTCAGCGGCTCGTCTTCGGCTAAGTTCTGGTAATACCGGCTGGCGGCAATGGTGGCTTTGATGGCACTGCCGGGAATGTAGTCACAGCCGACAAACAGGTTGCTGGTTTTACTGCGCGGCTGGGCAAAACAGATCGGTTGATCCGTGGTAAAGCTGACTTGCAGAGGCGTTTCAGTCAATGACGGATGTTGGTCGGACTGCTCGGCCAGTTCTTGCTTGGTAAACTCAAGCTGATAGCTGACAGGGTGTTGAGCGTCTTGATTTGCCAGCTGGCCGAAGCCGATATTTTTCATCGCACCGATAGCCCTGAGATCAGAGAGTGCTTTAAGCAGCCATTTTTCAACAACATCTTTCGTCAGTGTTGCGGTTTCATAAAAAGATCCGCTTCCGGTGAAAGTGACAGCGGTTCCCGGCGGATAGCGGATATCAATCACCTGAATCTGGCCTTCTTCCACGGCACCGGACGCCTGATCGATTTTGATCCGGTAGTGTTTGTGATCTTGATGGTTGTGTGAGCCATCCGAATGATTGTCCGGATCATCGTCTCTGTCTTCCGTCAGGTGCCAGGGAAAGACCAGTGTCGCCGGCTCGGGCATGTGAGATGGTGTCGGAACTGGGTTGTCCGGTGTCGGAACAAGTTTGTCGGTCCGGGAGCCAAAAGCAACATCCAGCACGGTTGAGAGTTCGCCGGAGAGTTCCGAATCCTCACCAAGCAAGTCGCGCCATTGCTCAAGCTTATGCCGGAGGTTGCCTTTAAGCAGGCTACCGTTGAGTGTGAGTTTGCCGTTATGGCTCTGACCGAAACTGTCCAGCCCGAATTTCATCGCACCGGTACCATGTGTCAGAAACGGAGATTGGAGCGTCAGAGAAAGCGTCATTTGATAAGCGTTCATGCCGGGATCTCCTGTGTTGCGGATGAATCTGGTTGTTGCGGACTGTTCTGTACGGATTCTTTTGGTGCTTCCGGATCCAGAAAGTCATACAACTCCAACAGGTGAAGCCAGAACATGGGGTTCTGTTGATCCATGGTTGTCAGGTTTTCGCTGAACTGCTGCTCTTGTGGGTTGGGATCGATGAAGGTTTGCAACAGGTTGGTCAGTTGTGTGATTGCCTGTTCAGATTTGGGTTGCTGATAATTCTGGATCCGGTGCAGATGCTGAGCGAGTTGTGCAGCACTCCCTTTTTGTTCCCACTTGTCGAGGCGTGTGGCGTTGTCATTATGACTTGGGATGCAGTCTTGTCGCAACTGTATCGCCAGTTCAACCAGTTTGTAGATGGAAGAGCGAGGCAGCGCTTTCAGGCAGTCATTGAGTTCTATCTCTTTCAATTCTGGCTTCGGTTGCTGAAAATTCGCCGGATCAGTAAACGTCATTGGCTGACGGTACTGTGCCAGTGAGCCGTATTGTGAGTCCCAGAAGTCTTTCAGTGTTTGAGTCGGATAGTCGATTGATTCCAGCACCATATAGTCAAACAGGTTATATTTACGGCCCCGTTTGTCCGGTTGATCTTTGATCGCATCTGCCAGATTCCGGGCTGCGTCCTGTGCTTTCTGGATTGGTGTTTTGTGGCTGCAAAAGACAATGCCCGCCGCAAACGTAAGTGGTTTGTCTGCATTGCCGGGGTTGAAGTTTTTGAAGAAATCGAAGAAGTGTGCCAGCACCCGCATCCCGATCCATGCGGGAACCACAATGGTCATCTCGTCACCGCCCCATAACAGGGTTTCGAGCTGAACGATTCCTTTTGTTTCATTATTATCATCTTTCGTTGTGGTGGCGGGATCGGTCTGACAATCGATGATCGCTTTATTATCAATTAAGAGCTGAACCAGTTCCACCAGATATTTTGACCGCCAGAGGCGTAGTGCTAAATCGAATTCTTGCTGTGCTTTTTCTTGATTCGAAGCCGTTTTTATATATTCCTTCTGCGCTTTACCGAAACCGTTACCATCGGTGTAAATCACGGCAACTTTACCGCTGAGGGCCGTTTTCGGATGTTGTCCTGCCAAGGTTTCAAGATCACCGGCGAAGGAATGTTTCTGGATATACCGCTTATATTCCTCAGCACTCTTAAATTCTTTTGGCCAGAATTCGTGCCAGCAGGATGGGATTCTGTCCTGAAGAAGTTTATTTTCTGAGTTGAGTAATTTATTGAGTTCATCGACATAGAGTGAAAATTTCATCTGCCGCCCCTGTAAAAACCGGCTGGCGACACTTTGAGAGACTTTATTATTCCCTGCTGCCGGGATCGTGATACTGTTATTATCTGCCGGTAAGACACCATTTAGTGCACAGACAATTCCGGTTTTGTCCTTTTTGTTATTGCTCTTCGTGTCAGCAAGCGTTTGCGGAATGCCAAAACTCAGTTGTCGGGCTTGTTGCTGACGCCCTCTGGCTGTCAGAAGCTCTTTGGCTATCAGGTAATTATCTGCTTTAACTTCATCGACAGTAAAAGTGAAGATATCTGAAAGAGTTAAATTGGGGTCTTTTGCACTTTCTGTTGTCGGACATTCTTTATTGAGACATTTTTTGATGATGTCCTGAGCTTGTGCCAGTTTGTCTGATGCAATTGCAAAAATACCGATGGATCCGCCAATCGTTAGGGGAATATATTCTTTTTCATCCGTAAAAGTGCTGTGAAATGATGCGTGGATTTTTTCAATGGTGTCTTTAAGTAAATAACTGCCACCGCGAATAACGCTGAGTTGGGTCGTGTCGAGGATCGTATTATAAATATTGACGGCCTCGACCTTAAGAAAGCAAGGTTGCTCCATAGATGCACACTCCGTGTCTAATCAACTGAGAGTTATTCATCTTATGTCGTATTTTGCGGGTTTCATATATTCCGACAGTGAAATTATGGTTGTTTGCTGACACTGATTTAACAAAACCTGAATGATTTCACATTTCTGAGAGAGAATATTTATGTGATTTTCGTTCCATAAATGAGACTGATTCACCTACGATATTCAGTTTCCCCGTGTTCGGCTTCGGTACATTGCCCGCAATGTGTTTGTTTTATGAGATAAGGATTGGCAATGAAAATAGCCTGTAGAGATCACCTTTTGGGTGGGAGGCTCTTTACGCAAGGAGATGCCCGTTAGAAGATATCAATGTCTGGGTTCAAAGACAGAAAATGTTGGTAGATTGTTAACGACGATTTTTCTTTTTATAGATCAATCATCTATATTTAGAGTGTTCCCCGTATGCACGGGGATGAACCGCGGGTGAGCGTCGAGTTTTCGGAGCTACATCAGTGTTCCCCGTATGCACGGGGATGAACCGTCTTTTGCAATCGCTTCGTTTTGCTCTTTAGTGTGTTCCCCGTATGCACGGGGATGAACCGGTGCAGATCGAGAACCTGCCATTTCAGGAAATGTGTTCCCCGTATGCACGGGGATGAACCGGCCCAATTAAACATCACCCGACCACTGAACCCGTGTTCCCCGTATGCACGGGGATGAACCGCAATCCGGCCTTTCGTGATCAGACCTCCACCCGTGTTCCCCGTATGCACGGGGATGAACCGATTTTGAATACTTCATTGAGTGCAATGTTGATGTGTTCCCCGTATGCACGGGGATGAACCGAACTCCGCAGACACATCCACAGACACGTCCTTGTGTTCCCCGTATGCACGGGGATGAACCGATTTTTCAAGAATAACCCCATCAATCTTTTTTGTGTTCCCCGTATGCACGGGGATTAACCGAACAGGTTTGTCGGGGGAGGATCGGGGCTGAGCGCCCCTGAGGGCTGTATCTTTACTTTGATTTTACCAGTCTCCGGCTCCGAAATTTGACGCACAATTGCGTTCCTCAATTTCAGAAACATCGGTGCTCTGTGCGCCAGTTACTCTTGCCAAGATGCAAGAGTAACCAGAAGATCTTTTTTGTTTGGCTTGGTTACACGTTGTCCAGAACCAGCTTTTACGGGCGTCCTGCCCGGAAAAGCCTAACCATTCTTCCTTGAATGGTTTTCTTGGTTGGGTGGTTAATTAGAGTTGAGAGGAACATTTTTAAAGCTAACTTGATCGATGATCTCAGGGTAAAATTCAGGGACGAATTTTAAGCTTTTCGTGAGCAGGAGCGAATAAAAGCGTCCCTGATTACGTGTGCTGAACAAAAGTCTCTGGGGCGCTGTCGAAGATGCCATTGAAATTGATGAATATTATTGCGTCCCAAATCACGGCGCCTCAACTTTTAATCCTCCCAGCCTCCGACATTGAAATATGACGCACAATTACGTTTCTCAATTTCAGAGGCACTGGTACTCAGTGCGCCAGTTACTCTTGCCGAGATGTAAGAGTAACCAGAAGATCTTTTTTGTTTGACTTGGTCGCACGTTGTCCAGAACCGGCTTTTACGGGCGTCCTGCCCGGAAAAGCCTAACCATTCATCCTTGAATGGTTTTCTTTATTTGGTGGTTTGTTTGAATTGGGTGAAACTTTTTTAAAGACAAATTGATCGATGGACTCAGAAAAACCTAGAAATCCATCCGTGGATTTCCTCCTCTGAGCGGCAGATATCTTTATCTGTAATTCATTTAATCTGTTTCGGAATTGATGTTCTCTTACATTCCCCAGTGAAACTCACTGGAGTCGTATCTGGGTCAATGCATCAAATAAGGATTTTTTATCAGCGTCAGTTAAGTATTTTGAATTTAATGCTGCTTTAAAGGTTGCCAGATCGTTTGCCGAAAAAACACCACCGTCATGCAGATAATGAGCAATATCCGTATTTATTTGTTTGCCGAGTTTGATTAATTCTGGCCGAATGACTGTTTTTAAGTCTCTGGGCGTGCCAGTTTCTGGCTGGCTTAATAAATCAGCCCGATACCTATATTGTATTGCTTTAGCGGCTGCAATCTGAGCTTTAAAAAAGCCAATCACACTGCGCTTATCCAGACCTTCTTTTTCTGCGGACAGACTGGCCTTTTCAATAACGACAGCTTCTCGCTCAAGATCTTCTATCGGTTTTCTGTGGATTGCTTTGTACAGGGCAACATCTTCCATATAACTTAATCGGAGATTAATGGTTGAAAAAAGTTCGGCAGGTGTGGATGTTGCGAACACATTGAATGAAAGTAATGCAACTGCAAATAAAGTAATTCTTTTGAACATAGATCCCCCATGTTTCATAATAAGAGCCATTATCATAGAGTTATTTGTAACATATTCAATGGGATTCATTTCCCTTGTGGGGTGATAATAGTTTGTTTCTTTGTCTATTTTGCCTCCGGCTCCGAAATATGACGCACAATTGCATCCCTCAGTTTCAGAGACATCGGTACTCTGTGCGTCAGTTCATCTTTCAGAGATGAAAGACGAACCAGAAAATCTTTTTTGTTTGACGGCGTCGCACGTTGTCCAGAACCGGCTTTTACGGGCGTCCTGCCCGGAAAAGCCTAACCATTCTTCCTTGAATGGTTTTCTTTGTTGGGTGGTTGATTTGAGTTGGGTGAAATATTTTTCAGGCTAATTTGTTCGATGAAGTCTGAGCGCACCAACCGTTACATCACCTTAATGATTGTTAAAACACTGCAATTTCTTGTAAACCCTACCTGCATCAAAGAATGTCATGTCTATGTCAATTTTTTCTGGATGTTTTCTGTAACTTATTCAATGATATGTACAGTGTTTAAGTGCTTATCCGAGAACCAATGAAGCCTATCCGAGAAGGGAGCGTAGGCGAATCATTTGTGCGCAGGTTAGACAGCGCAGTTATGTAGTTTCTGCCTGATGGTGATTTATATAGAACAATGAAGGATGTTATACGGCAGGGTGCTGTTTAATAACTGTTAAGTTTATGGAGTAAAAAATGGATATAGCAAAATGTACGTTAGATGGTAACACGTATAACGCGGTAGATTTTTCACAGTTGCCTCCAAACGAAATGTCTGAGAAACGGCAAAATTTAGTTTGTACTGAGTGTGAAAAAGATGCATTTTTCCGAAAGGCATCTCGGACAGGTCAAGCGGCTTGTTTTGGAGCGAGACCGCATGAAGTAGATTGCTCTTTTGCTTCAGCAGAAACTCAACGAGTGGAAAATGAGGGTGGAGATGAAGACCGTCTCAGAAATCCAGGTCAGAACATTGTCATTGACTTAAATTATGGTGCTGCACCAAGAGTAAATGTAGATGTTGAGCCAAATAATCAGGAAGGTGGCAACGAGGGGCGTGGTCGTCATGTTGGCAACAGACCTCGTCCTAATGCAAATATGCAAAGGCGCTTGAGTACACTTTTACGTAACCTAATTAACTCAGAAGAATTTAGAAACTCTCAACAACAAATTACACTCGGTGAAAATGAGCCAACCACAGTAGCTAACTTTTTCGTTAACTTTGCCGACGTAGATGATCAGCATGACTATCAATTCCATGGTTATTGGGGGCTACTAGCTGACGCTCGATTGGGAAATAACGGAAATTTGTGGCTAAATTCTGGTGGTCGGGGCAATATCAGTTGTTTAATTCGAGCAGAAAATGTAGATGCATTTTATCAACGACACAATATTGATGATGTTGAAGATTTCGCTGGAGCATATCTTTTAATCCTTGGTGAAAAGAACACATCGCAAAATGGTAAACCTTACGTTGTGGCCAGTGGGTTAGAACGAGTAGCGTTGCAAAGATAAACTTAACAATTGCTTAAGTGTGATAGCTAACCTTTGGTGTTTTTGATTCGGTTAGCTTCAGTGATTACGGTGGGTTTGCTTGAGTGCAGTAGCCGCTTAGCTGTAGCTTAGCGTTATCTCATAATTCGGTAGTGTACTTGAATACTACGCTTAGCTCCGGATTGCCTGAGCAGGATGTAAATCAATCCGCCCCTGATAACGCGCACTGAACCCAAAAAGATGCTTTTGGTTCCATTGATACCTATCAAAAGCATCTATCAAAAGGAATAGGGGCGCTGTCGAAAATGCCATTGAAATCGACAAAAGTAACCACGCCCCAAACCTCAGCCCCCCGAAAATTTACTCATCCACCAACACAATCACAATTAATTCCCGTGGCCCATGTGCCCCATAAGCTAACGTCTGCTGAATGTCAGCCGTTTTGGACGGGCCGGAGACTAAAACTACGTTGGTTGGCATCTGCTGATGCCACTGTTGCGCGATCATCAGTTCGGTAAAACTGTTAAACAGCGTCGATTGACGGATTACGGCCACATGGCAAGGGGGGACCAGTGACAAGGTGCGTGGCTGGTGGATATCCGGCCACAGCACCAGTGCACCGCTGTCGGCAATACCGGCACGCGTGTCGGTCAGGCCCACATCAACGGTGGTGAATAAATCATCTTTCCACTGCTCGATGGTTTGTTGATATTCGGTGATCTGAATGCGTTCCAGCCCTTGGCGAAAATCATGATGCCACTGGCTACTGGTACCGATCGCTGCGTGTTGCCAACCGTGGTCTTGGCATAATTGATGAAGGGTACTCATCAATTGCAGCCGTTCAATCGGTAATACCTGCGCATGGTTTGCTGTTAGTGCGGTCGTGAAGTGCGTTAATTTTTCATCCGTACTGAAGTGGTGATGAGCAAAATCGCGGGCAAGCTCAGCCGAACCATTCTCCAGAGGCTCTGGTTGGGCAGCCTTGAGGCGGCTGAAAATCTGCTGTCTGGCATGGTTCATGACGATTCCCCTTGTTTTTGTGGCTGGCGAGCGCGTTCTTTCATCAATTGATGCAAAGTTTTGGCAGCCGGTTTCGGCGCGGTTCGGCATTGCGTCCACGGACCCAGCTTGGCCGGGATTAAATGCCTCATCTGTCCGGCAAGGCGCGTCCCGATCCGGTAAATGGTCGGGTGGGTGGCAGAATACGCAAAACTACGCATCGCGAGTTTCTCGGTGGGTTTATAAGCAGACTTCTGACCGCGCATGGTTTCGAGGCCGGGCTTCGGTGCATGTTTTGCTTCACGGCGCAGGCGCAATAACATGTCGGGAATCGGAATCCGAACCGGGCAGACTTCGCCGCAAGCGCCGCACAAGCTCGATGCTGTGACCAGATCTTGGGTCGCTTCGAGCCCCATCAGGTGTGGTGAAATAATTTTGCCAATCGGACCGGGATAGACGGTTCCGTATGCGTGACCGCCGATTCGGGTGTAAACCGGACAGTGATTCATACAGGCGCCACAGCGGATACATTGCAGCGTTTTGCGTAACTCTTCATCGCGATAGGCTTGGCTGCGCCCGTTGTCGAGCAGCACCAGATGGACTTCTTGCGGGCCGTCTTTCTCACCGGCCCGACGGGGGGATGTGATCATATTGAAATAGGTACTGATCGTCTGACCGGTGGCGGAACGGGTCAGAGCACTGAATAACGGGGGCACATCGGTGAGGAATTCCACCACTTTTTCGATGCCAGTGATGGCGATATGGACGTTCGGCACGGTGGTGGACATCCGGCCGTTACCTTCATTTTCGACCAGACACAGCGTACCGGTCTCTGCCACGGCAAAATTGACTCCGGATAAACCCATATCTGCGGTGCGAAATTTCTCCCTGAGCTGGGCGCGTCCGGTCTCAATTAGGCGATCGACATCGGTGGTGGGCTGGAAGTCCGGCAGGTTATCGCGGAACGTGTTGCTGACCTCCTGCTTATTTTTATGAATAGCCGGCATGATGATATGTGAAGGTTTGTCACCGTCGAGCTGAATAATGTACTCGCCCATGTCACTTTCCAGACAGGTCACTCCGTGCTTAGCCATTTCATGATTGAGTTCTATCTCTTCACTGACCATCGACTTACCCTTGACCATCAAGGACGCCCGATGGTGTTCCGCAATTTCGGCAATCATGGTGTTGGCCTGTGCGGCATTGTCGGCCCAATGCACCTGAATCCCATTTTTCTGACAGTTGGCTTCCAGTTGTTCTAAGAGTTGCGGCAGTTTACTCAGGCAGCGCTGACGGATCGCTTGTGCCAGATCCCGGGTCTGTTTTTCTTCTTGCGGGTCGGCGAATGCGGCTTTGCGTTTGCTTTGCAGATAGTCCATCGCTCCGCGAAAATTGGCGCGGAGCTGGGCATCATCAAGCGCTGCTTTGGCCTGTGCATGAAATTGTTGCGGAGAGTCATTCATGATGATTGCTCCTGCGTTGGCTTAGGTAACGTTCTTTCGCGTAAGAAACTGGCTAAATGACGCCCTTGCATGGTGGTCGTCTCGCCCTGCTGATGCTGAAACTCCAGCGCACCGTTGATATTGAGTAAGCAACCCCAGTCGGCGCTCACCAGATGATCGGCCTGTGTCGCTTTGAGATGATGGGTTTTATCCTCCACTATGGCTTGAGAAATGTTCGGGTGACGCACAGAGAACGTGCCGCCGAAGCCACAACATTCGCTTTCATAGTCTTGTATTTTCAGTTCGACGTGCTCAAGTTGATTGAGCAGTTGAGTGGCGGTGACATGCACATTCATTTCTCGTCGGGCGGCACACGAGGTATGCATTACCACTGATGTGTCCGGGCCGTGATCTTGCAGTTTGGCGCGACAGACATGGACCAGAAACTCGGTAAATTCAAACACCCGATCACAGAAGGCATTGACCATGGTTTCCTGCGCGCTGCCTGCGAAGAGGCGGCGATAATGGTGATGCATCATTCCGCCGCAAGAGCCGGATAACACAATCACGGGATAAGGTTCGGGAAACAGCGCGATTTGGCTCAGCGCGACGGATTTGGCTTCATCATCATAGCCCGATGTGTAGGCCGGTTGGCCGCAGCAGGTCTGTTTTTCAACGTAAATCACCTCGATATTTTGCTGCTTGAGCAGGGTGATGGCATCGAGCCCCGCATCGGGGTCGAATAGATCCACCAGACAAGTCGCGTAGAAATAGACTTTGTCTGGTTTCGCTGGGTAAATTCTCATAAGGCTCTCCAGTGAATGCATGAGTAGATAAGGCCATCACACTCAAAAGAAACACGACGTTGGGGGAATGTCGGTTGGAAAGAAGAGTGATGGCCGATTCGTAATTCTTGTGGTGAATTCTCAGGGGTCAGACTGAGTTCATCAGGGCGTCTGTGGCATGAAATCCATAAATCACCAGTAATCCGATCAATCCGGTTGCCACCAGATAATATGCCGTGGGGATAATGGTTTTACGCAGGGTTGCGCCTTCTCTGCCCAACAGGCCGACGGTGGCTGATGCTGCGACGACATTGTGAATGGCAATCATGTTACCGGCAGCGGCACCGACGGCTTGCAAGGCGATGACAATCACGCTTGAAACCGAAAGCGTGTGGGCCACTTCAAACTGAAATTGGCTGAACATCATATTGGAAACGGTATTTGAACCGGCAATAAAGGCACCGAGCGCACCGACCGTTGCGCTTAAAGCCGGAAACGCATTGCCAACCAGTCCGGCGGCGAAATCAGCGGTGGTCACCGGCATACTGGACAGTTCAGCACCGTTGACACCGGAGTTGATAAAGATCCGGACCATCGGGATCGTAAAGACCAACACAAATCCGGCACCGATCAGGGTTTTACTTGATTCACCAAGTGCGCGGATCATCGGCGCCGGGTTTCTGGCCTGAATCAGAACGGCAATCAGTGCCACAAACACCAGAATCCCTCCGGGTAAGTACAATGGCTGGAATGAGGTACTGACACCGACTTCTCCGAGAATGTTGGCAAATGAGAGGTTGAGACTCTGTAATAGTGCCTTAAAGTCAGGGCTGACGCGGCTTGCGACGAGGATCACGGCAAGGAGCAGGTAAGGCGTCCAGGCTAATGTAAGGCTCATCGGGTTGGCGCGGATAGTGTTCAGATTCATTTTCAGCGAGCCGAGCCATTGGCTTGACCATTCGTGCTCAGGACGGAAATCCCAGACAGAACGGGGAACGAGGAATCCTTTTTTCGCCGCAGTGACGACTACCGCAAGTCCGACTAATCCACCGATCAGTGAAGGGAATTCCGGGCCGAGCAGTGCGCCGGTCAGCGCGTAAGGAATGGTGAAGGCCAGTCCGGCAAACAGAGCGAATGGCAGAATATCTAATCCTTCGGTCCAGCTTTTATTTTTGCCGAAAAAGCGCGTCAGCATCATGGCCATCAGAACCGGCATCAGGGTGCCGACGGTGGCATGGATGAGTGCAACGCTGGTGGTGATCTGTTGTAGGTAGTTCTCCCAACTAGACCCGTGTTCCGCCAGTAGCTGGCTGATATGGTGATTATCGAGCCCTTTACTGACACCGACCAGAATCGGGGTGCCGACCGCGCCGAAAGACACCGGCGTCGATTGAATCATCATCCCCATCAACACCGCTGCCAGTGCCGGAAAACCAATCGCAACCAGTAACGGTGCTGCAATGGCTGCAGGGGTGCCGAAACCGGAAGCGCCTTCAATAAAAGACCCGAAACACCAAGCAATAATGATGGCCTGAATACGTCGATCCGGCGAGATATCGGTAAAGCCATTGCGAATCACCGTAATAGCACCGCTGTGTTTGAGGGTGTTGAGCAGAAAAATAGCACCGAAGACGATCCAGAGGACAGAGACGGTGATCCCTAATCCCTGTAATACGGAGGCGAGCACTCGATTGGCGGACATATCCCAGCCGAATAAAGCAATCACCACAGTCAGACCGAATGCAATTGGCATCGCTTTTTTTGCCGGCCAGTTTAAACCGACGAGCAAGATTGCCGCGACAACAATCGGAGAAAACGCAAGTAAGGCTAATAATGTTTCATGCATTGGGTTACTTCCTTATTTGTAGCATGAGCCCTGTTTCATGTATCGCAACCGTGGGCCACATGGGCAGGGGCTACAATTTGTTTTTATTTATGATGTTTTTGTTAAGTCGGTGTGAATTTAGCGCTTTATTTTTTATGGATATATGGAAATAATGAAAATGATTGATTCCAAAATTGACATAATTAAATGAGAGCTGACGACCTGATTTTATTTTCTTCTGTGGTTGAACTGGGTAGTTTTAGTCTGGTTGCTGAGAAAAATAACCTTACTAATTCAGTGGTTAGCAAACGCATTGCGCGTTTGGAAAAAGAACTCGGGGCACAACTTTTGTATCGGACAACCCGTAAACTCACCCTGACCGAAGCGGGAAAAGCCTTGCTACAAGGTGCTAAAAATGTGAAGCAAGCCACTCAGGAGGCATTTGACGCGGTCGCCGGATATGGTGAAAACCTCAGTGGGCACATCCGCATGTCAGTACCGACGATTTCCGGTGAATTGCTACTGGCAGAGGCGATTGCCGAGTTTTGTCAGATGCATCCAGGGCTGACGGTAGATATGTCGCTGGATAATCGCTTTGTTGATCCGATTGGCGAAGGCTATGATCTGGTGATTAGGACCGGGTTACTGAATGATTCCAGTTTAATTGCCCGACACATTATTGATTCACAGTGGGTGGTGTGTGCAACGGCCAGTTATATTGCCCGGGCGGGTATGCCGTATCGGCCTGAAGATCTGATCCATCACAATTGCCTGCAATATGTATATCAGTCTACCGGTGCCAGTGACTGGGAATTTAAAGGTCCGGATGGTAACTATTTGTTGAAAGTGTCGGGGAGTTTTTCCAGTGACAATGCGGTTGCACTGAGAAAGGCGGCGTTGAGCGGCTACGGGATTGCCTATCTGCCACGTTGTCTGGTGTACCCGGATTTACAGGATGGGACATTAATTGATTTATTCCCAATGCAAGTCGGCAAAAAGCTTGGGGTCTATGCGATCTATCCGTTTACCCGTCAGCCACCGAATAAGATTCGGCTGTTGATCGAGCATATCCGCGCCAGTTATCTCAAGATTGGTTACTATTTTTATTAAATGCTATTAAATATCATTCTGGTTTATTCAATGTCATTCTGGAATGCGGGTCTTTCGCGTAGCGATTATTGATGATTCGACTTGCTATATGAATGATTCCTGCGAATATTATGAGAGTAGCGGATGTTTTAATTGTGTAATAGACAATAGGAATCATATGACGTTTGACAATGGATTGTTGAAGAATCGGTTTATTTTTTTACTCGCTTTTCTAAGCGGTTTTTGCATCATGTCGGTCGAGCTGATGGGCGGGCGGATTCTGGCGCCTTACTTTGGCAGCAGTATTTATGTGTGGGGCAGTATTATCACCATTTTTATGGTGGCATTGTCGGCCGGTTATCTGCTGGGCGGACAGTGGTCGATGCATTGCCCTTCTTTGCGTAAATTTAGCTTACTTTATCTGTGTGGTGCCGTGACTTTACTCCCGTTGGTGTTCTGGGGTGAAACGGTCATGGAGCAGGTTTTCATCCGGATAGAAGACCCGCGTTATGGCTCACTAGTTGCGTCTATGCTGCTGTTTTTCCTACCGACTTTGATTTTAGGGATGATCTCGCCTTATTCGATCCGTTTGCTTGTTAGTGACTCCGGGCGTAGTGGGCAGGTTGCCGGAAAGCTTTATTTTGTCTCGACATTGGGCAGTGCATTGGGGACGCTCGCAACGTCGTTCTATCTGGTGTTGTGGCTTGAAGTGAATACGATTCTATTGAGTTTGATCGGGGTATTATGTGCCGGAGGCATGGTTGCATTCTATGTCCGTTTTCCCCGAGTGGTTGCAGAGGCTTAAAGTGATGTTGAAGAAGATGTTATCGGTACGTATCTGGCTACCAGTCTTGCTGTTCGTAATTGGCTTTTCCGCTCAGAGTGAAGTGATCTATACCCAGAAGTCGCTTTATCGGGATATTGCGGTGGTTGAGAAAAATGGTTTGCGTTGTCTGGTCTTTGCGTTGGTGAAAGGCGACAGTGTGCAGACTTGTCAGTATCAAGACGAGCACGATCACCGGCTGGTGTATTCATATAGTCAGATGGTGATGGGCGGGTTACTCATGAATCCTCATCCGCAGCGGATACTGCTGATTGGGCTGGGCGGGGCTTCGATTCCGAATGTGTTAACCCAGCTCTACCCAGACGCTGAATTGGATGTGGTGGAGTTGGATCCGGGCGTGGTGAAAGTGGCGCGGGATTACTTTCACTTTAAAGAAACCCCGCACACCTCGGTGGCCGTTGCGGATGGGCGTGTGTTTGTCAAACGTGCTATTCTCCGCAAGAAAAAATATGACTTTATTATTCTCGATGCGTTTACCGGTGATTATATTCCGGAGCATTTAATGACTCGGGAATATCTACAAGAAGTGCAACGACTGATGACTGAGGATGGCGTATTGGTGGCAAACACTTGGTCGTCCAGTCAGCTTTATGCGCATGAATCCGAGACCTATCGTCAGGTGTTTGGCCCGTTCTTTAATTTTAAAATGAAACAGGAACAAAACTACGGTAACCGGATTATCATTGTCGGTAATGGCAAACAGCCGCTGCCTTCCCTGCAAGTTATGCGAGAGCGTGCGAAGCCATTGGCAAAGTTATTAGCGCCTTATAATGTCTTGATCGAACGGTTCCCGTCATTGATGTCCACCAAAGCAGACTGGGATCGATCCGCCCGGCCTTTAACCGATCAATATTCTCCGGCAAATCTGTTGTAATCGTTTGTTATCGCCAAATATTTTTGAGGCAGTCTGTTCAAGACTGCCTTTTCGTCGGTTAGCTCAACTTTGCAGATCAGATCAGCGCCAGTGATGACAATACAAACACACCAAGCGTAGTGGTTAACAGCGACAATAACGTGGTCAGTACAATGATGTTGGCGGCCAGAGTTGCATTACCGCCCATTGCGCGTGCCATCACATAGCTGGCAGCAGCGGACGGTGCGGAACTGCATAAATAGATAATCCCTAGCTCTGCGCCTCGGAACCCCCAGAGCCACGCGCCGAAGGTGATCAGAATCGGGCAGGCGAGTAGTTTGAACGCGGTCGCTGACCAGGCCGGTGCTTTATCATGATTGAGTTGATGAATATCCAGCGAGCCACCACCGCAAATCAGTGCCAATGGTAGCGTCATGTTGGCGAAATATTGTCCGGCTGTGCTGGCAACATCCGGCAGGGTCAAATTGAGTTGAGAGAAGCCGAGCCCTAATAATATCGCGATAATCAGCGGGTTCTTGGTCAGTGTTTTACCCACCATCACCAGAACCTTCATCCCTGACTGGCTGCCTTTTGGAGTGAGCGTGATAACCGCCTGCACGTTAAAGAGTAGCGTGATCGCTGCGACATACAATGCGGCCTGTGCCAAACCGTCAGATCCGTATGCATTGGCAATTAAAGCCAGCCCGATAATGCCGCTATTGCTGCGAAAGGCGCCTTGAATAATCACCCCTTGATCGGCCTCGCGCTTGAAATAATATTTGACCACCAGTGTGATCAACAGGAAAAACGCAAAATTAGAGATGACGCCATAGAGAACCAATGAGCCACCGCTGGTCACATCATGTGGGGAATTGACAATACTCAGAAAGAGTAGTGTCGGTAGGGTGGCTTTAAATACAAGGCGTGATGCGATTTCAATAAAATGGTCATCGATAAGCTGGCTGCGACGAAAGTAAATCCCTAAAAAGAGCATCAGACAGATCGGGCCGGTAACCGACAGTGAAAATTGCAGTTGTTGTAGTAGTAAATCCATAACGTTCCTGATTGGTATGTAAAGCAATGATTGGTTCATCTCTGCATCATGGCCACTAAATTGTTGACCGATGAATCAATTCATTATCATTTTTACGGGGACAACTGCTTTTATTGACTCGCGTAACAGAACCAAGGTATGTCTTATGTCATTAATTATTTCTGTTGCATATTACGTACTTCATTGAATAATGACTCACAACCGCTTGCACTGGATGGTCATCTCACGGACCTTTTCCTCCCGGATTGCTGAGGTTTAACATAGCCCAAATAAAAAGGAAGTCTAATGAATAAAAACGATAATGTCCCTCTCCCCGTGAACACCCGAGAATGGTTTTTAAACCGTAATAGTATCATTATCTTGGCCGATATCGTGCTGTTTCTGCTGCTTTATTTTAACTTACCGTTTCAGCCTGAAGTGGTGTTGGGGATCAGTCTGCTCGCCTTCATTGCTGTGTTATGGTTAACCGAAGCACTCCATGTGACGGTGACCGCCGTTCTGGTGCCGGTTCTCTCGGTATTGTTCGGTGTCTTTGATACCACCACCGCGCTGAGCTACTTTTCCAACCCGATTATTTATCTGTTTCTGGGGGGCTTTGCGTTAGCCGCAGCCATGCACCAGCAAGGGTTGGATAAAGTGGTTGCAGACAAAGTGCTGTTGCTGGCGAAAGGCAGAATGAGTGTCGCGGTTTTCATGCTGTTTATCGTCACCGCGGTCATCTCGATGTGGATTAGTAATACCGCGACAACTGCGATGATGTTGCCGCTGGTGCTGGGTATCCTGAGTAAAGTCGATGCAGACAAAGGCCACAAGACTTATGTGTTCGTCTTATTAGGTATTGCATATAGTGCCAGTATCGGCGGGATTGCGACTGTCGTCGGTAGCCCACCTAATGCGATAGCCGCTGCCCAAGTCGGGTTAACCTTTACCGACTGGATGAAATTTGGCTTGCCAACGACAGTGGTAATGCTGCCGGTAATGATTGGGATTCTCTATCTGTTGCTTAAGCCTGATTTGTCCGGTCATTTTGAACTGAACCATGAACTGGTGAATTGGGATAAAGGTAAAGTTGTCACGCTCGGTATTTTTGCGCTGGTGGTGTTTTTCTGGATATTCAGTAAACCAATCAACGCCATGCTGGGCGGATTCAAATCGTTTGATACCATCATTGCACTTAGTGCGATTATTCTGGTGAGTTTCGCCCGGGTGGTACACTGGAAAGAAATTGAAAAAACCGCAGACTGGGGGGTGTTATTGCTGTTCGGTGGCGGTATTTGCCTCAGTAATGTCCTCAAGCAGACCGGAACCAGTGTCTTCATTGCCCATGAGTTGAGCAGAATGATCTCAACGCTCGGGATCCTCTGGATCGTGGTCATCATCGCGACATTTGTGGTCTTTCTGACGGAGTTTGCCAGTAATACCGCCAGTGCAGCGTTATTGATTCCGGTTTTTGCCAGTGTTGCGGAAGCGTTTGGTATTTCACCTGTGTTGCTCTCGGTATTAATCGCGGTCGCTGCATCTTGTGCATTCATGCTACCGGTCGCCACGCCGCCGAATGCCATTGTGTTTGCCTCAGGTCATATCCAGCAGTCTGAGATGATGCGGGTCGGTATTTATTTGAATATTGCCTGTATTATTCTACTCACCCTGATTGCGGTGTACTTCTGGTAGGGCAGCGTAAAAACGCTGGGTGATCCCCAACAGAATCCTGATCACGTTAATGGGTGCAGGAGATAAAAGAGAAGGGAGCGAAATTGCTCCCTTTCATTTATTTGACTGACGACGTATTAATGTCTGCAACTTAAGTCCTGATCACTCTCGGCACCTTTGAGCATGCGGGTTAATTCCTCGCAGCGAATGATCTGACCATCAGTGACGGTAAAGTGTGCCATCACGTCAAATGACACCGTCGTACCATCCACTTTTTCAGCACTCACCTGATGGTGAGTCAAAACCGTATCGCCTTCTGAAGCGGCAGCAATCAGAGTGAGAGCGATATGTTGCGCTTCTTGTTTGAGTAATGCCATATGGTTAAGAAAGTGGTTGAAATCCAGATGATTGCCATTCACAACCTGATGATAATTCGGAGAAAAATATTTTCTAATGACGTTTTCTTCATGTGTTGGGCTCGTGATGACCTCTGCTAAAGCATGAACAACAAATTGACAAATGTGCATCGATATTGACCTCTGTGCTGGTTGGTCAAGACACTATACATGCTTCGTTATTTGTATGATTATCGTTACTTTGCCATATTATACGGCTAATCGGTCATTGTGTGGGGATCAAAAGTGATGGATGTAAAAACGCTCAATCATGTGCAAATGCATGAGACACCTTGGCATGCGCACCAAGCCGGTCAGCTCTATTGGTTACAACGCGGTATTATCATCATTGAAACCAGCTTTGCCCAATGGCCGATAACGCCCGGTTCCGTGGGGTGGATCCCCGAAAATTGTGCTCACAAGGCAAAGATATTAGCCTCGGTGCAAGGGTATATGCTGTATTTGGATAATGCTGATGGGGTTGTATTTCCCCAATCTCCGGGAATTTACGGGGTGAACGCTTTTCTGAGTGCTCTGATGCAAAGGGCCACTTGCTTAAATGATAGTGATGATTATTCACCGAGTTATATTTCGCATTTGGTGGCATTACTCGGTCATGAAATCACGATGTTGAATATGCTGCCGATTGGCTTGCCATTACCTTCAGACCGGCGTGCCCGTCATATCGCTGATGAACTGCTTCATTGCCCTGCAACCGATTTAACGCAAACACAATTGGCAACTCGGGCGGGAATGAGTGTCCGTACGCTGAGCCGTATCTTTACGCAACAAACAGGGCTTACCTTTAGCCAATGGCGTCAACAGTCCAAGATTGTCATCTCGTTGAAGTGGCTGCTGGCGGGTTTACCGATCAGCGATGTTGCCGAGCGGAGCGGCTATCACAACGTCAGCGCCTATATTGAGGTATTCCGTCAGCGTTTCGGTGAAACACCGGGGAAATTTCAGGCGAAGTTGGATTAGACGGAAGAACTTTTTCCACCTGTATACCAACTCATGGGTTCTGCAACAGAGCGGATTTTATAGCGAATGATTTTCGGCACAGCATGACTAACGGAATATTCATTATTAGGAGAATTTTCCTAGATCAGCCGATTAGAACTTTTCACCATCGCAGCTTTCATCGTCCACGGAAATGAAGCTGGGCGGCAACCTTACCCAAATTGAAAATGGAGATACTTTGGCTCAGCCTGTGCAGTTGGACAGGATCAATATTCTCAACCAGTGTTTTATCCGGTGTACTCAAGAACCTCATGTCACGAAAGAGTTTCAATAGGGTTTGGTTATTTTCAGCAGTGAGTGCTTGCTTAAGCTGGGCCTGTTGTCGAGCCGAGCACTGATACATCTTTTCCTGATAAATATACAGCACAACATGCTTCTTCTGGATTGAGCTGAGTGAATTAAACCAAGCATTATCTTCAGGAAATCTGACAGAACTGTTTTGCTCCTGAGCGAGACACTGACCATAAGCTTTGTCCCATTGGGTGAGGGCTTGAACACTATTGACTCGATTTGTACAACCACTCAGCAGCATCATGAATATATAAAAAAGGCTATAACGTGGCTTCACTGATACATCTCCAAAATTCCCCTTCTTTTCCACAGGTATCGTGTTACAATTTTTCGTATTCATATGAACTTAAGTAAATATCTCAAATGAGAATTTTATCTGTAATTGTTCATCAATCACAGTCTTAAAGGTGGGTGATTTGCAATTATGCGATATGTTGCTGGAAAATAGATGTGGTTATTAACGGAATGTTCATTGATGCTTTGACTTTGACGTATCGCATTATGCCTTTTGTTGCGTCCAATGCACACGGCCGAGTTTGACAACCCTTTCATGATTGGCTTTAAATACTGCGAGACAGGGCTGGATGAGTGTGATGATGGATGAAATTTTGTGACGAAGCGTTAGGGCCGCCAATTATTGCTTATGCACACAATTATGCGCACGGGGATGTTGAAGCGCCTCATCAGCATCAGTGTGCCCAGTTTTTACATGCGCTCAATGGTGTGATTCGCGTGGATACGCAAACGGGATCATGGGTGGTGACCGCCAATAAGGGATTGTGGATCCCGGCGGGTGTTTCCCATAGCCTCAGAATTACCGGTGAGGTTCGTGTTCGCACGCTGTTTGTCGATCCGATGGCAAGAGCGGATCTGCCGAATACTTGTGTGTTATCGACGGTTTCCCCGTTGTTGACCTGTTTAATTGTGGAGGCGGTTTCTCTGCCCGATGTTCGCATGGCAGGAACACGAGAAGAGCGCATCTTTGAATTGATTCTGGACGAGTTACGCCGGTTGGATCCGATTGATTTTTATCTTCCTCATCCGAGTTCTGAAGCGTTGGTGATGCTTTGCCGTAACATATCCGAGCGCCTCTCGCATCCGTGGACCGCTTCAGATGCGGCTAAATCGCTCGGCCAAAGCGAGCGGACGGTATCACGCCGATTTCAGCAAGAACTGGGGTTAACTTTTACCGAGTGGTTACGTCAGAAGCGATTACTCCATGCACTGGAACTGTTAGCCAGCGGCTGTAGCGTGTTAGATACGGCATTAGCGATTGGTTATGACAGCCCGAGTGCATTTAGCGCGATGTTTAAAAGCCGCACCGGGCTGTCTCCGAGTGAATATTGTCCGCCAGTAATGCCATTGGCTCGCTAATGCATCATCGATAGTCTTATCGATGGACGTCGTGAGCCTACAAGAGTTGCGCATAGGCATTCAACAATGCCTGTAACGACGCTTTGGTGGCATCCTCTTCAATTGCGACCCCAAAAATACTGACATTAGACATCGCGGACTGAAGCTGAACATAACTTGCCGCTTTACTGTGGGTTTGCGTGCCCAGCGTGTGCTCGTGGTAATCCACCACATTGGCTTGGCAATCAAACTGCTGCATTAATCCGGTTAACAAGGCCGACATCAGCCCAATACCACAACCGGTACAGGCGATTACTTGGTCGCGGTAACGAATCTGCGCCTCAATCTTTTGTCCGTCCGCTGTCGGTTGGCTGTGATAGTGCTGCAAGCTCATAAAAGGCTGACTGACTACCCCATATGAGGTTCTGAACAGTTGCCATAGCTGTGCAATATTCATTTCACTGCCGGTTCTGTCAGTATGATTTTTCACTCTCTTGCTTAAATCAACCTGAAGCATCTTCGGTAGCACCAAGCCGTGGTTTTCTTGCAATAGCCATGCGGCACCACTCTTACCTGACTGACTATTGACTCGAATGACTTCTTCATAATTGCACCCCAGATCCATCGGGTCGATAGGTAAGTAAGGGATATTCCAGTGGCCGTGTGGCTGCCCATGATAGCGGGCGAATCCTTTTTTGATCGCATCTTGGTGAGAACCGGAAAAAGCGGTAAACACCAATCTGCCCGCATATGGGTGACGCGGGTGTACCGGCAGTTCATTACACTGTTCAACCAGTTCAACCGTCTTTTGCATATCGGCAAAGCGTAATTGCGGGTTGATCCCTTGTGAATAGAGGTTTAAGGCCAGCGTGACCAAATCAACATTTCCGGTGCGTTCGCCATTGCCGAACAAACAACCTTCGACCCGCGTCGCACCGGCAAGCATCGCCAGTTCAGCGCTGGCAACACCCGTGCCCCGATCATTATGCGGATGTACACTGATGGTGACATGCGCCAATGAATGCAAGTTGTGGATGAAGTGTTCGATTTGATCGGCAAACACATTCGGGGTGTTACGCTCAACAGTCGTTGGCAGGTTAATAATCAGAGGGCGAGCGTCACAAGGCTGCCATACTTCGGCGACGGCCTGACAGATTTCAAGGGCAAATTCCGGCTCGGTAAAGTTAAATGTTTCCGGTGAATACTCCAGTGTCCATTGCGTTTCAGGATGCTGTTCACATAATGCTCTGATCTGCTGCACGCCTTTGACTGCAAGCGCTAATGTCGCTTGTCTGTCTTGATTAAACACGATTTCTCTGAAAGCCGGTGCGGTGGCATTGTATAAGTGAACAATGGCTTTGGCAGCGCCGAGCAGTGACTCAATGGTTCTTTCAATTAAGTCCGGTCTGGATTGAGTAATCACCTGAATGGTCACATCATCAGGAATCAATGCGTTTTCGATCAGTTGGCGGACAAAGTCAAAATCTGTTTGTGATGCAGACGGAAATGCCACTTCAATCTCCTTAAATCCACATGTCACCAGATGATGAAAAAACTTCAATTTTTTATCGATGTTCATTGGGTTGGCTAACGATTGGTTGCCGTCTCTTAAATCGGTCGAGCACCAGCGGGGGGCGTGTTCTAACTGTTTTGACGGCCAAGTTCTTTGCGGAAAACGAATGACCGGTGCGGGTACATATTTGTCTGATGGTGTGGCTAGCATGTTGAATCTGTCCATAGGTTAGGAAAGGGAACATTCATGCTAGAAGGGTTTGTGAATCATATCTGAACAGAAGTTGACAGGAATCGTCGGGTTTTGGACATTGTTTGGCTGAATCATTGATTTTCTCTGCCGAGAAAAGGAGAGAATTCTATCCTGAACAGATCGTTCAAGTTCACTTATGAAAGAACGAGCGACAAATTAGACAGCACAGTGCTGGGATGTTATACAGCGAGATGCTGTCTAATCACTGTTATACAAACGGAGGCAACTGTGAGTTTAGAAGCACTGAATCTTGAAAATCTTCCCCTTCAAAATAAGCTGGTTAAATCTGCTTGTTCTGCGTTTATTTCCGAAGACAACGTGGTTGCCGCAGTGTTGTTAGGCTCATTGGCTGCAGGTACGGGTGACAGAATATCTGACGTTGACATTTTGATCCTTACACAAAATGAATTCCATAAATCCACACAAGAGTGCTTCTCGGCTTTTGAGCGTGGTAAAGAAATTTTCTACCGTAATCAAGGCTTTCATAACGAGAATGCTTACTTTACAAAATACATTTTTACGGATTTAACCAGTGCAGAGATTCATTGCCTCGATCTAAGCGAACCTTTTGATATCTCCAGACCTTTGAAAGTACTATTTGATAAAACGGGTGCTGTGGCGTCACGATTAACCGATGCTCCTGCACCAAAGCACGAAGACTTTCCTGCATATACAAATGGTGACCAAGGCTTAATCTGGGAACTTTTAGAGTGTATAAAGTGGTTAAGCAGAGGTAAAAATGAACTCGCCAAATCTTACCTTAAAAAATTGGCGGATAAGTTGTAACAGTTTGTATAATAAGCACAAGCACTCGGAACAAATTTTCGCTGCGCTTCAATTTGTCCGGTGTTGCGGTCATCATACTACCGGTCAAAATCCTCAATAAGGAATACGATGAAACAGAACATTGTCCATATTGCTTTGGTTGTAAAAGACTATGATGAAGCAATTGATTTTTACGTAAACAAACTCAAATTTGAACTGATTGAAGATACTTATCAACCTGCACAAGACAAACGCTGGGTGGTTGTCGCGCCACCAAATTCTCATGGTGTCACATTGTTACTTGCCAAAGCCTCGAAGCCAGAACAGCATGATTTCATTGGTAATCAAGCCGGTGGTCGAGTATTTCTGTTTCTAAATACTGATGATTTCTGGCGTGACTTTGAGCGCATGAAATCGATTGGTATTCACTTCATCCGAGAGCCAACTGAACAAGACTATGGCACGGTAGCTGTGTTTGAAGATTTGTATGGAAACTTGTGGGATCTTCTTCAATTAAACCCAGACCACCCAATGGCGAAAAGGTAGCATAACAAACGTATACGCAAGGAGAGTAACGTGGTAAAAATTCGTGAAATGGAAATCGCGGACTATGACGAAGTGATAGCCCTTTGGGGGCAAACTGAAGGTATGAGCATTAGAGATGCTGACTCAAGAGAAAGTATAGCAATCTATTTAAAGCGTAATCCTGAGTTAAGTTTTGTTGCGGAAATTAATCACGAAATCGTCGGTGCAGTGCTCGTTGGTACTGATGGGCGTAGAGGCTATTTGCAACATTTAGCAGTATCACCGAACTTTCGGGGGCGAAAGCTCGGTCGTGAGTTAGTTGACCAAGCAGTCCGTTCGCTAGCTAAAATTGGTGTCCCCAAAACTCACTTATTTGTGTATAACGACAATGTGAATGCCCAACAGTTTTATGAAAGGCTAGGCTGGTTTGCTCGGGATGAAGTTCGAATGTACTCATTCAACAGTTCGAGCAATAGCAACGTCTAGCACACGGTGTAGGATAAACGACGATGCTGTCAAGGATGACTTTGTATCTAATTTCAGAGGCATCGATGCTCTGTGCACCAGTTCATCTTTCAGAGATGCAAGCGTCACCAGAAAATCTTATCCTAAGCATATCGCTCAAGTTCGTTTATAAAAAGAGAATTCGGTAGATTAGACAGCACAGTGCCGTAATTTCTATCCCCATTTCACATTTGGTTTATCATTTCACTTGTATTTTTAGCGATATGTACAATAATTTTTAGTGTTATAGGTTGTGTTATACAGCACAATACTGGGATGTTATACGGCAGGATGCTATCTGATAACTGTTATGACAAATAATTATAATTAAGGATTTTTTTAGTGAGGATGAATAGGTAATACATCAATAGAATTTTGTATGTATAGATGTATGGAATTTATCAATGACCTAAAGGAAAATTTCATGTTATTTATTACAAATAGGGAACCAAAATTTTCTATCCAAACTAAGAAAAATCGAGAGTTTGATTTTGATTTAAAAAGGAACGCACCATCTAACTCTATTTATTGTTGCGAGAGAGTCGATAAAGATAAATATATTGAATTGGGTTCAACGAAGTGGCTCAAAAGGATTAAAGAGAGTACAGCAGAGCAAATATTATTTTTTATTCATGGATTTTCAAATTTGCCTGAACCAGATATTTTCCCCAGAACTGAAAAATTACAAAAATTGTTTGATGAAAAAGAAAAGAATTTAGTCCAAGTTATACCTGTAATTTGGCCATGCGACAATGATTTAGGGATTGTTGTAGATTATTGGGATGATCAAGAATCAGCAGACATGAGTGCATTTTCTTTTGCAAGGGCTTTGCAATTTTTCATGAAATGGAGGGATGAACAGCCTGATGATAAACAGTGTTTAAAACGTATAAATGTGCTAGCTCATTCAATGGGAAATCGTGTTTATCGGGAAACATTATCCGTATGGAATAAATATCACTTATCCGATGGAACACCGTTGTTATTTAGAAATAGTATTCTTATGGCGGCTGATATAGTTAACGAATCTCTTGGAAAAGGGGAAAAAGGTCATTTAATAAGTGAATCATCAAGAAATGTATCGGTTTATTATGCATCTGATGATTTGGCTTTGAGGGCCAGTAAAATATCCAATTTAAAAAATAGAGTAGCATCAAGACGGCTGGGGCATTCTGGTCCTGAAAATATGGATAATACTCAACATAATGTATTTTCTATTGATTGTGATAACGTCAATCATAAATACGATAATCCCAAAGGACATTCATACTTCCTTGATGATGGAAATGGTAAAGCTGGTGTGGTTTTTGAACACCTATTTAATTCCATAAAAACAGGCCGTGTAGAAATATCAGATAAACAAAATAGACGACATACGTTGTAAGACCCTATTAATGTGAAGCAATTGATAAAAATATATGGCACGGATTTTGGTACTCAAAATGTAGTGCCATATATTTTTTGCCACCGGTCTAAGCGTTATATGTATGGAGACAGACGGTGATCAAAACAGAATATTTGGAGTTGAAATAATTTACTCAGCAAGATTGTAATTATGCTTCTACAAAATACTGACTTTATGGCATTTTCTCTTACTGGAGGAATGAGCTTTGAGTAAGATGCAAGCGTCACCAGAAAATCTTTGTTGTGTAGCTAAGTGATGTGCTGTTCGGTCCCGAATTTTACGGATGTCCCTATCCGGAAAATCCTGAAAACATTGTCCTGAAAACCTCGTCCTGAGGTTTTCTCCCTAATGATTCGGATTTCATGGCTTTTTTTGCAGAGAAAAGGGCGAAAGCCTATTTGACTCAGGGTAAAAATCCCCGGAAGGACTTTCAGGTCTCGTCTGATAAGAACTTCTGCGCCAGAGCCAGTGCTTCGTCTTTGGTCGCAACCATGAGCATGGGATAACCCCAGAACTTCTCATATACCGAGGAGAACGCTTTCGTTGCCATTCGCTTGGCGATATTCGGCTCGATGTAGATCGCTGCTTTCACGAAGGCTTTCAACTCGCTTTTATGACGTTTCATCCAACGCGACGTTTGTTTCATTTCGTCCGGCGAATGTTCGTGATCGCCTTTATCAAGTCCCTCGTCGTTGAGCAAAACAAAGACAGTCTTACGGGCGAGCAATGCCTCGAACTCGGCAAAAGGCGAGGCGTCGGGATCGGTGCCCGGCGCGTTGAATCGCGTCCAGACCAGAGGAAACTGCGAGGTATCAATCTGCATACCAATACTCCTTCAGAACATCACAAGAAATTGCTGGTGGTCAGCTCCGAGCGAGCAGAACGGGCAGCATCGTTGAGCCTAAGATACCTGTAGGATAGCTGGACGTCATTGCATCATTTCGCCATAATATTTTTCAATTCGGCCAAAATATTTCACCTTCTCATCGTCGAACCGAGGTTCAGAACTGACTATGTCTAACATTACAATCACCGACCTGAGCACTGCCCGAAACGTTGATAACGTCCCCCGGCCTGTGGTTGCTCTGAGTGCTACATCGGTCACAAAGGACTGGGAACAGGCCCGTCATCAGCATCACAAGGCGCAACTGATTTACTCCGTTCGCGGTATTCTCAACTGCGAAGTCGAAGACGGTGTCTGGATCGTGCCGCCGCAGTGCGCGGTATGGATACCGGGAAACTTGCCCCACTCATCTCGGGGAGCGGGTGAAACGGAATGTTATTGCCTGTTCGTCGAGCCTGATGCCGCGCCGGATCTGCCAAAAACCTGCTGCACGATTTCAGTATCGCCGCTGCTACGTGAATTGCTGCTTAAGGTGGCTGGCTTTCCCAAATTGTATGAACTCGGGAGTCGGGAAGATCGGTTGATCGCCACTTTACTGGATGAGCTGGCGGCAGCTCCGGTAGAAAACCTTCATCTGCCGATGCCGCACGATCCGCGATTGCGTCATCTCGCGGAGATGCTGTTGGCCGATCCCACAGACAAAACATTGAAGGGGGATTGGGCTACCCGCATCGGCATGAGTGAGCGCAATATGAGTCGACTGTTGCTGAACGAAATCGGTATGAGTTTCGGACGCTGGCGTCGGCAACTGCATGTGATCCTTGCACTCCAGCGCCTGACCAAAGGCGAAAGCGTGCAGACAGTGGCGTTGGAATTGGGTTACGAAAATGCCAGTGGTTTCGTGACCATGTTCCGCAAGGCAGTCGGCAAGCCCCCAGCGCGATACATCTCGGAACGAATGACCGACGGAAAGACGACGGCTGTGCCAGCCATCATACTTTCCGAGCATGGTTTAACCTGATTTGGTTTCGTACCAGAATCGTTCTTACGCTGGAGTCGTTGTGACAGTCATTTCTATACAGCGCTCTGTGTGAAGGGGATTCCATATTGCGCAATCAAGTCAATTCATTTTGCAATCCAGCCAAAAAGAATGAGGCAAACGTATTTGGCCGAAGTGAATAACAATCCGGCCTAATTTCGCCATTACACGCATGCAATTTTATTATTAAATAAAACACCTAATTGCAAATGAGTATCATTTAATGGTTTATATCAAAACTACAGGGAAGTTGCGTGGGTCAATTGATGGGCGCACAGAGCCGACGGTCTACTCTCTGCCCGATGGGCCATACAAAGGGGTTATCAGAAGCACACCTCGCACCGTGCTTGGTTCTGCTGTTGCGGCGGTTGTTCTCATCAGCGCCCAGAGCGCATTCGCCGCCGAGTCAGAGCCGCTTCAAAACAAAGATGGGGAGAAAACAGCTCAGGAAACGGTGAACTTGCCGGCCATGACGGTTATGGGCGAAGGGACTGACGCTTATACCATCGATCAGACCGCAGCGGCGACACGTCTGCCGCTGTCACTGCAGGAAACACCACAGGCGGTCACGGTGATCTCGCGTCAGCGCATCGATGATCAGCAACTGAATTCGGTACAGGGTGTGCTGGACAACACCACTGGCATTGCATCGTACCAGTCTGACAGCGAGCGAACGAGTTTCTATTCGCGTGGCTTTTTGATCAATAACGTTCAGTACGACGGTATTCCCACTGTTGTCGGCGACGTCGTCAATGGCAGTGGCATCGGTTCTCTCGATACCGCGTTCTATGAGCGGGTCGAAGTCGTACGCGGTGGCTCCGGCTTGCTGACGGGCACCGGTAATCCTTCGGCTGCCATTAACCTTGTGCGCAAACGGCCAACCCGTGACTTCTCGGCAGCCGCTTCAATCGGTGCGGGGAGCTGGGATACTCACCGGGGGATGGCTGACATCTCGACGCCGTTGACCGAAGACGGTCGTATTCGTGCCCGTATCGTGGGGACGTATCAAGACGGCCATTCGTACCTCGACGGCTATAAGCCGGAGCGGAAAGGGTTCTACGGCATCATCGAGGCGGATCTGACCGAGAGCACGACGTTGAGTCTGGGTTATGACTATCAGGACATCACGCCGAAGGGGGCGACCTGGGGTGGTTTGCCGCTATGGTTCAGCGACGGTACACAGGCGGAGTATTCTCGTGGTAAGAACTACGCGCAGGACTGGAGCCACTGGGATAATACGCTCAAGACCGCGTTTGCCGAGATCGAGCACTTCTTCGACAATGGCTGGAATATCAAAGCCACGGCTAACCAGTACCGCACGGAATATGATGCTGAATTGCTCGGTTTGGTCGGGCGTCCTGATCGTGAGACCGGCCTAGGTTTTTATCCTTCCGGGGCTTATCCGGTCGCGCTGGCGTCCGGAGGTCGCAGCCGTCAAAATACCTTCGATGTGATGGCAAGCGGTCCTTTTGAACTGCAGGGTCGTCAACACGATTTAGTGGTGGGGGCGACGAGTTCGCGCCGCACATCGAGCCAAGAGGATATTGCACCGTTCTATGCCGGTCTTGTACCGGTCAATGTCTATGACTTGGGGCCTGCCTATCCCCGCCCTGACTTCGATGCCAAGTCTTCGGTACCAACCCACACCCGAGTCAAGCAAAGCGGCATCTATAGCGCAGTCCGGTTTTCACTGGCCGATCCGCTAAAACTCATTATCGGTGGCCGCTTCAGCAACTACGAAATTGATGACAACGTCAATGGCACCTCATTGCATTATAAAAAGAGCGGTGAATTCACGCCGTATGCCGGTTTGGTCTACGACATCAACAACACGTATTCGACTTACGTCAGCTACACAGACATATTCAATCCGCAAACCGACTATCGGGACAGTCGCGGCAACGTGCTCACACCGTCAAAAGGAAAAACCAAGGAAATCGGCCTCAAAGGGGCTTACATGGACGGGCGTCTGAATGCGTCGGTGGATTTGTTCGAGACCAAACTGGACAACGCGGCACAAATGATTGCAGGGACTTATACACCGAGTGGATCCCAAGCTTATCAGGGCGCTGATGGCACGAAATCACGCGGCATCGAGCTGGACTTGCAGGGCGAGCTGATACCGGGTTGGAACATCTATGCCGGCATCGCTCACTTCACGGCGGAAGATGGTGATGGCGTGCGTCTGAATTCGAAGCTACCGCGCACCACGGCCCAGCTTTTCAATACCTACCAGTTGTCCGGAGACTGGCACCAGTTGACGCTCGGCGGCGGTATTCAGTGGCAAAGCCGTTTCTACCAAGCAGCCAATACTGGGACGAGTACATCGGGCGGGGAACAGGGTTCCTATGCTTTGGTATCCCTAATGGGACGGTACGACATCACGAAGGCGATCAATCTGGCCGTCAACCTGAACAACGTGTTCGACAAGAAGTACGCGCTACAGAAGGGGGACTTCGACACGGTGAGCTATGGTGCACCGCGCAATGTCATGTTCACGCTGAACTACAAGATGTGAGTGTCCTCCTATAACACATTTGTTCTTTTGCATACCTAACCTGATAAGAGAGAAAATTATGTCATCCCAACCAAATCTCTACCAGCGTCGCCCTGCGACCATCCATCAACAAAACCGGGTTGCCCTGTTCTGGCTGACTAGCGGTGTCGGCGCTGTACTTTTTGTCACCTTCCAGCTGTTCTTTTACGTCAACGGTTTTGTGAGAGCACAGGGCGCAACGCCGACGATAACGTTTGAGCCCGATGTTCTGTGGGTGTTTCCGACATTTTATGGGTGTTGGATCATCACGGTGTTGCTCGCACTGATCGGCACCCGGAAGTCTCAGTGGGTTGCGCTGATCCTCGGGACTCTGATGGTTGCCCTCAATACCCTCGGCGGGATTTCCGACGGGATGCGTGATGGCTGGTACGTTGCCTTCTCCGCGGTTTTCTTTATCACTGTGCCGGGCGTGTTCGCCATTGTGGCGACCTGGTGTCACCTCAAGAGTAAAGGAGCACATGATGTCGATGAATAGCTCAAACTTTCCCTTCGTCTGGATGAGTTTTTCGCATGAGCCGGGGCATGATCACGAAAAAGACTTCGCAGCATTCGAGGCCAATCTGAAGCGCGGTGAACCTTTTGTGCTATTGACCGATACGCCACCTGCTGAAGACCATGCTCATTCACCGGAAGAGAAGAGACGGACTGCATTCTGGATGAGAGAACACAAGGCTGAGTTGCGCACGCTGGTTCAGGCCATGATTATGGTCGAACCCAGTCAAGCCAAACGCCTCGGCATCAAGGCGTTTGCAGTGCTTTTCGCCAAGTTCTGGGGTTACCCGTTGATTCCGGCTTCATCGCACGAGGAAGCGATGGAGATTGCCGAAGGGCTGTTGTCTGGGCAATCTCCATCATCCTCTGCGTCTTAGCTCTTTATGATCCACATCTGAACATTCCCTCTTTATCAACCCTATTCCGCGACCTGTCAGCAGGTCGCGGAGCCGCTCTCAATCCGGTCATCCTTTAAGAATTGGCATTAATATCCTGAAATCTGGCTTATGACATTTCATTATAAATCATCAAATATTGATTTGATTTAAATATGAAATTAATTGCCTTTATTGTGTTTTGAATTTTGACTACGGATAAATAATCAATATTTTTTAATAAAAATAATGTATCAAATTTGAGAATAATATTGCTATTGATGTTTTTGTAACCTAATATCCGTGCCAATAAAAAAAACAATAGATCCCCTTATTGGGATCATATTTAATGCTAGGTTGTTCCCTGAATGCGAAGACGTTATTTTCAGCGCTTGGCGCTGTCTAAATATTTATTTCTTGCTGGCTGTAGTTATTTCATTTCTTTTTATGCCTATAGCCATAATGGTATGGCACCGATTTCTCCTGCGACTCAGGCGAGTATTGAGCAGGAGCAGCGACAGCGTCTGCAAGAGATAGAACAAGCGAAACAGTCCGTTCAACAGCTAAGTGAATTGCCGACCCTGCCACCTTCGGAGACGACGCGGACTCAGCAATGTTTTCCTATACAACAGATTGTTTTTTCTGGTAATACGCTATTTTCTCACCAACAAATTCTGGCCTGGATTGATTTCAAACCGGGTTGTCTGGGATTACCTCAAATTAATGAATACCTGCGGACGATTACCAACCAATATATCAGTGCCGGGTATGTCACTTCGCGGGCTTATTTAGTGCCTCAGGATTTAACCAGCGGTGAATTAAAAATTGTGATTCTGGAAGGTAAACTGGAAGCACTGAAATTTAATGGTCGGACGGAAGGATTTCTGAATAATGCTTTCCCGGGATTAATTGATCATATATTTAACCTGCGTGAGATCGAGCAAGGCCTTGATCAAATCAACCGTTTGTCCCGTTATAATGCCCAAATTAAAATCAGACCGGGCAGTAAACAGGGATACAGTATTGTTGATATTCGGAGTGAAACACGATTTTGGGGAAATACATCGTTCGGTGTGGAAAACTCCGGTCAGAAGTCTACCGGAGAAACCCAGTTTCGTTATGCCCTGAATGCCGAAAATATCATTGATGCACTCGATCAGTGGTCATTATCCGGTAGCCGGAGTCTCGATCCGCCGACCGGCCATGCCTCGGAAAGTCTCAGCCTGAGTTTGGATATTCCCTACGGGCGCTGGAACGCCAACTATCGCACCGCCTACAGCAGTTACGAAAGCGGCTTTGTCAGCAATGACTTTGTGTTTGGCACCTCAGGAAAAACCAACAGCCATGATGTAACCCTCAAGCGACTGATTACGCGCGATGCACAGAGTAAATCGTTTGTCACGATGGGCCTGAACCACCGCCGGGAAAAGAACTATTTGATGGACAGCCTGATTGTTTCCAGCTCACGCAACCTGTCATCGGCTTATGTGGGCCTCGATTACAGTACCCGGCTTGGCTCAGGATTTCTAACCGTTTCACCGCGACTGACCATGGGCTCTGATCTGTTTGGCGGTGAGCGCAATCAACCGGGTTTCCCCAAGGCTCAGTTTCGTAAAGGGACACTCACCGCCAGTTATACCCAGCCGTTTCAGTCCGGACCGGTGTTCACCAGTACCCTGTTTGCCCAGTGGAGCAATGACACACTTTATAGCAGCCAGCGGTTGAGCATCGGGGGGGAGTATTCGGTGCGTGGGTTTAAAGATGTCTCGATCAGCGGAGATGAAGGATATTACTGGCGCAATGATCTCAGTTATCCGCTGGGCACACTCCCGTATATCGGTCAGGTCAGTGCGCTGTGGGCGGTCGATACCGGTTCAATTGTCCGGGATAAAAATGATGCGCTGGAGCGCGGCTCGCTGATGGGTAGCAGTCTCGGGATTCAGACCCGTAGCCGCCGGGTCAGTAGCAGTCTTGCTATCGGCATGCCACTGGATGCTCCCGGTGCGCTGGATGCGGATCACTATATCGTTAATTACCGTTTGAATATCGCAATTTAAGCCGCTCAGGTATAAAGCTAGGTTAAGGTCAAAAAACATGATAAAACCCGTCACTTTCTGGCAGCGCTCGCTGGTCTACTTTATCTGCTGGACATTCAATATTCAGCCGTTGTTGGCCAATGTGATTGTGGACAATAGTCAGCACAATACCTCGGTGAATCATACTGGTAATGGGGTTGAAGTGGTGAATATCGCCACGCCCAATGCCAACGGTTTATCACACAACCAGTACCAGCAGTTTAATGTGGATCCGTCGGGTTTGATTCTTAACAACTCAACCCAACAAGTGGCGCAGTCACAGCTGGGTGGTTATCTGCAAAATAACCCCAATCTGCATGGTCAGGCCGCAACGGTAATCCTTAACGAAGTCACGGGGGCGAGCCGCAGTCAGTTACAGGGCTATACCGAAGTGTTCGGTCAGAGTGCCAATGTCATTTTAACCAACCCGTACGGGATCACCTGTAATGGTTGTGGTTTTATCAATACGCCTCGGGTGACCTTATCGACCGGTAACCCGTTGATCGACAATGGTAATGTCACCGGGTTTGATGTGTCTCAGGGTAGTGTCAGCATTGAAGGGCTCGGGCTTGATGCCACCCATCAAAGCTATTTTGACATTATCAGCCGCACGGCAGAGCTCAATGCAGAAATCCATGCCAATGACCTGAGTGTCGTTACCGGGAAGAACCGGGTCAGTTATCAGAGTAATCAAGTCACGGCCACCACACCTGAAGATAAAGACACTGCGCCTGAGTTAGCTATCGATTCTTCCAATCTGGGAGGTATGTATGCCGGGCGGATTGCACTGGTAGCAACCGATGCCGGAGTCGGGGTGAATGTCGGCAACCTGTCGGCAAGTCAGGGCGAGATCCAGATTAGCGCAGACGGACAGATTACGCTTGGCAAATCCAGTGCCCACACCGACCTGACAGTCAGCAGTCAGTCTGATGTGACATTGAAAGGGAGTCAGTATGCCGGGCAGACGGTTACAGTCGCAGGACAGACCGTGCATGCCGAGAGTGACACATTAGCCGCCGGTCAAAGCATCTCGGTGACTGCCGCCGATGCGGTGACACTCAATCAGAGTTTGGTTGAAGCCGGTGTTGATGCTGACGGTAACCGGCTGACGGGCGGCATGGTTGATGTGCAGAGTAATGATTTGAACATCAACGCGAGCAACCTGATCGCCAATCAGCAACTGACAACGGCGGTGCGTCATGCCACCGTAGACCAAGACAGCCTGATGTATGGTCAGGATATGACGCTGAATCAGCTTCGCAAACTCGATAACCGCGGTACGGTTGCTGCCACGCATCAACTGAGCGTGAAGGGAACAGACGCGAGTCTGGTCGGTGATGGTCATATGACGGCCTCCGCTATCACAATGGATAGTGATCGTCTGGCATTGGATACGCATCTCACCGCCCAAACGCTGGCGGTGCAGGCCGATCAGGCGCTGACCACTGGTGAGCACAGTGAGGTGAGTGCAGCAGAGCAACTGACTGTGACGGCGGGCACGCTTAACCAGCAAGGCAAGTTGACGACGGGCGGTGACATGAACATCGATGCGACGGATGCGACCTTAAAAGGTCACGTTGCAGCGCAAAATCTACACGTGAAGGCCCAACGGCTGACACAGGAAAGTGGCACGTTACAGGCAGGACAGGCACTGGATATCACTGGTGGGTCAGTCACCTTGTCAGGGGACAGTGCTGCGAATACGAGTGTCGGGATTCATGCTGATCAATTGACCCTGAACGGCACACTCCAGTCAGGCGGTGATACCGGCCTGACCGTTGTTAACGACATGCAGACCCGTGAGCAAAGTCAGTTGGTCACGCAAGGCTCATTACAGGCGACGGTCGGGACGTTGACTCAGCGTGGCAAGATGCAGTCCGGTCAGGATGTTACGTTAACGGGACACACGCTCAATAACGAGGGGCATGTATCGTCTGTCGGCAATACTCATTTGACGGCACAAACTCAGCTCACCAACCGTGGCACGTTGACATCCGGTCAGCAGCTCGTTATTGATGGCGGAGCGGTGACCAACAGCGGTGAGCTGTCGGCGCAGCAGGACACAAACGTGACTGTGGCCGGTCAACTGGATAATCAGGCCAACGGTCTGATTTCCGGACAGGTGACCACCGTACAGGCAGGTTCGGTGAATAATGCCGGGCAGTTACAGGCGCTGACCGATTTAGGGATGACCGCGGATGCACTCAGTAATAGCGGGACACTCGCGGCACGTCATGATGCAACGCTGAACGTTACCAATCATTTAACCAATCGCGGCATAGTTTCGGCAGCACATGATGTCCGTTTACTCACGGACAACTTGACCAATAGCGGCCACGTTGTTGCCAGCGATAACCTGCTGATTGCTAAAGATATCAATCAAACCCGCAATACCACGTTCGACAATACCGACGGTAGCCTCAATGCTGAGTCAGGCAATCTCACCATTGCAACCCATGGGGATCTCCAAGTCAGCGCCGGTCAACATCTCTTTGCCGGTAAAAATCTCACGGTCACTGCGGCAACACTAAACAATCGCGGGGAAATTACCGCTCAAGACAATACCCGTCTGATACTCGACGGTGTCACAACCGCACATGCCGGACTGACGAACCAAACGGATGCACTGATTTCCGGTCAGACCACCAGCATTGACACCCAATCTGTGAACAATTACGGGCAACTTCAGGCGCTGGGGAATTTAGGGTTGAGCGTCTCATCGCTGGAAAACAGCGGGACGTTAACCGCGCTGAACACCACGTTGAGCGTCAACGATCAGCTATCCAATACAGGAATGATATCGGCTGTTCGTGATACCAGCCTGCTGGCGAGTCAGGTGGATAATCAGGGCACCGTCTATGCCGGTGAGCATCTGTTGGTCGCTGCCGATCAACAGCAAAACCGTAGTGACAGCCTGAACAATGCGGGTCGGTTTGAAGCTCGCAATGGTGATATTGACATCGCCGCAGACACCGTCATCCAACAAGACAGCGGTCATATCATTGCGGGGCATGATCTCCGGCTGGACGGCAATCAACTGGATAATGGCGGAGAGCTGGCTGCGACCCATCGAACCGACCTCACGCTGGATCAACATGTGTTGAACCGGGACACAGGTTTGATTTCCGGTCAGGCAACGACCCTCAATGCTCACACTGTGGACAATCAGGGACAGTTGCAGTCTTTAAGTGATTTGGGGTTAACGGCTGAATCGTTCGAGAACAGTGGTGTCTTGGCTGCATTCGATCATGTCACGCTGCATATCACGCACGACCTGACTAATCGCAATGCGATTCTTGCCGGCAACCATATTGTATTGAATGCAGGGCGTATTGATAACCAAGGGCGAGTTTCGGCAGGCGATCAGGCGATTATGACAGCGAAGCAATCGGCAACCGGATTCGATGCCGATTTGACCGTGACAGCCGATACGTTGACCAACAGCGGTCAATTGCTGGCACAAGGCAACAATCAACTGACGATCAACGCAGATTTGACCAATCAAACCGGTGGTTTGATTTCCGGTCAGGCTACGATCGTGAAAGCCCAGTCGGTGACGAATGCCGGTCAGTTTCAGTCTTTGAGTGACCTCGGTTTAACAGCGGATGCACTAGATAACAGCGGCACACTGGCTGCCCTCAGTGATATGACGCTGAATGTGGCAGATCGGCTCAGCAACAGTGGCACCGTATCAGCGGATCACGATGCCAGTCTGTTGACCGATAACCTGAGCAATCATGGCCGCGTGTTTGCCGGCAATGACCTGCTGATCGCCAAAGATAGCGATCAAACCCGTAATCGCACCTTCGATAATACGGATGGTCGTCTCGATGCCAAAGGTGGTCATCTCACCATTGCGACACATGGTGATGTGATGGTCAGCGCCGGGCAGCATTGGGTTGCCGGGCAGGATCTGACCGTACATGCCAACAGTCTGACTAACGACGGAAAGGTGTCTGCGCAAAACAATACGGCACTGACGCTGGATAATGCTTTGACCAACCATGGTTTAGTCTCCGGTCAGAAGACGACGCTCGCAGCGCAGTCAGTCACCAATACCGGGCAGATGCAGTCGCTGACCGATTTCGGTTTGACGACGGATGCACTGAATAACAGCGGGACACTCGTCGCATTCAATGATGTCGATCTGACGGTCACAGATAGGTTGCTGAACCTCGGGAGTGGGACTGTTCTTGCAGGGGAAAATGTTAAGCTGAGTGCAGCGCTGATTGATAACCGAGGGCGGGTGTCGGCAGGTGATGGAGCCATAATGACACCTGAACAGCAAACGGCTGAACAAACCGAGTCTGATCTGATTGTAACGGCCGATACCTTGACCAACAGCGGTGAGCTGTTTGCACAGGGCAATAATCAACTGACGCTCAACACGAATTTGACCAATCAGACCGAGGGTTTGATTTCCGGCCAGCTCACCACTGTGAAAGCTCTTTCGGTAATCAACCTCGGGCAGCTTCAGTCTTTGAGTGCTCTCGGTTTAACAGCGGATGCACTGGATAACAGCGGCACACTGGCTGCCCTTAGTGATATGACGCTGAATGTGGTAAACCGGCTCAGTAACAGCGGCACCGTATCAGCGAATCACAATGCCAGTCTGCTGACTGACAATCTGACCAACAATGGGCGTGTATTTGCTGGCAATAACCTGTTGATTGCCAAAGATAGCGATCAAACCCGCAATCGCACCTTCGACAATACCGATGGTAGCCTGATGGCGAAAGCCGGGCATCTCACCGTTGCGACGCATGGTGATGTGATGGTCAGTGCAGGAAAACGTTGGATGGCCGGACAGGACTTAATCTTACATGCCAATAGTCTGACCAATGATGGGGAAGTCTCCGCACAAGACGAAACCTCGCTGATACTGGATCATGCCTTGACCAACCACGGTTTGGTCTCCGGTCAGAGCACCACCGTGACGACTCAGTCTGTGACGAATACTAGTCAACTTCAGTCTTTGAGTGACCTCGGTTTAACAGCGGATGCACTGGATAACAGCGGGACACTCGTCGCATTCAATGATGTTGATCTGACGGTCACAGATAGGTTGCTAAATCGTGGGAGCGGGACTGTTCTTGCAGGGGAAAATATTAAGCTGAGTGCAGCGCAGATTGATAACCAAGGGCGGGTGTCGGCAGGTGATGGGGCCATAATGACACCTGAACAGCGAACGGCTGAACAAACAGAGTCTGATCTGATTGTAACGGCCGATACATTGACCAACAGCGGTGAGCTGTTGGCACAGGGTCATAATCAACTGACGATCAACACGGATTTGACCAATCAGACCGAGGGTTTGATTTCCGGTCAGGCCACCACGGTGAAAGCCCAGTCGGTGACGAATGCCGGTCAGCTTCAGTCTTTGAGTGCTCTCGGTTTAACGGCGGATGCGCTGGATAACAGCGGTACACTGGCCGCCCTTAGTGATATGACGCTGAATGTAGCAAATCAGCTTAGCAATAGCGGTGCGATATCAGCCAATCACAATGCCAGTTTGTTGACTGATAACCTGAGCAATCATGGCGGCGTGTTTGCCGGCGATAATCTGTTGGTTGCCAAAGATAGTAACCAAACCCGCAATAGCACCTTCGACAATACCGGCGGCAGCCTGACGGCGAAAGCCGGGCATCTGACCATTGCGACACATGGTGATGTCATGGTCAGCGCCGGACAGCATTGGATGGCCGGACAGGATGTGACCGTACATGCCAACAGTCTGACCAATGATGGGGAAGTCTCCGCACAAGATGAAACCTCGCTGACGCTGGATAATGCTTTGATTAACCACGGTTTAGTTTCCGGTCAGAATACAACGGTCAAATCTCAGTCGGTATCCAATACCGGCCAACTTCAGTCTCTGAGTGCTCTTGGTTTAACGGCGGATGCTCTGGATAACAGCGGCACACTGGCCGCCCTTAGTGATATGGCGCTGAATGTAGCAAATCAGCTCAGCAACAGCGGTGCGATATCAGCCAGTCACAATGCCAGTCTGTTGACTGATAACCTGAGCAATCATGGCGGCGTGTTTGCCGGCGATAATCTGCTGATTGCCAAAGATACCAATCAAACCCGCAATACCACCTTCGACAATACTGACGGTAGCCTGAATGCCAAAGCGGGACATCTTACGATTGCGACACATGGTGATGTGAGTGTCAGTACCGGGCAACATTGGGTTGCCGGACAGGATGTGACCGTACATGCCAACAGTCTGACTAATGACGGGGAAGTCTCTGCACAAGACAACACATCACTGGCGCTGGACAATGACCTGACCAACCACGGTTTAGTCTCTGGTCAGAGTACCATTGTGACGGCTCAGTCCGTGACGAATAGCGGTCAGCTTCAGTCTTTGAGTGATCTTGGTTTAACCGCAGATGCACTGGATAACAGCGGCACACTGGCTGCTCTCAATGACATAACTCTGAATGTGGTAAATCAGCTTAGCAACAGTGGTGCGATATCAGCCAACCACAATACCAGCCTGTTGACTGACAATCTGACCAATCATGGAACTGTGCTTGCCGGTCATGATCTGCTGATTGCCAAAGATACCAATCAAACCCGTAATACCACCTTCGACAATACCGACGGTAGCCTGACGGCGAAAGCCGGGCATCTCACCGTTGCAACACATGGTGATGTGATGGTCAGTGCCGGACAGCATTGGATGGCCGGACAGGATGTGACCGTACATGCCAACAGTCTGACCAATGACGGGGAAGTCTCCGCACAAGATGAGACCTCGCTGACACTGGATAATGCCTTGACCAACCACGGTTTAGTCTCCGGTCAGAGTACCTCTGTGACGGCTCAGTCTATGACCAATAGCGGGCAGCTTCAGTCCTTGAGTGATCTCGGTTTGACGACGGATGCACTGGATAACGGCGGGACACTCGTCGCATTCAATGATGCCGATCTGACGGTCACAGATAGGTTGTTGAACCTCGGGAGCGGGACTGTTCTTGCAGGGGAAAATATTAAGCTGAGTGCAGCGCAGATTGATAACCGAGGGCGGGTGTCGGCAGGTGATGGGGCCATTATGACACCTGAGCAGCGGGCCGATAGGCAGGCAGATGCTAACCTAGATGTAACGGCCGATACCTTGACCAACAGTGGTGAGCTGTTGGCACAGGGTCATAATCAACTGACGATCAACACGGATTTGACCAATCAAACCGGGGGTTTAATTTCCGGTCAGGCCACCACGGTGAAAGCCCAATCGGTGACGAATGCCGGTCAGCTTCAGTCTTTGAGTGCTCTCGGTTTAACGGCAGATGCACTGACAAACAGCGGCACACTGGCTGCTCTTAGTGATATGACGCTGAATGTGGCAAATCAGCTCAGCAACAGCGGTGCGATATCAGCCAATCATAATGTTAGTTTGTTGACTGATAACCTAAGCAATCATGGCGGCGTGTTTGCCGGCGATAATCTGCTGATTGCCAAAGATAGCGATCAAACCCGTAATCGCACCTTCGACAATACCGACGGTAGCCTGAATGCCAAAGCGGGACATCTTACGATTGCGACACATGGTGATGTCATGGTCAGTGCCGGACAGCATTGGATGGCCGGACAAGATGTGACCGTATATGCCAATAGTCTGACCAATGATGGGGAAGTCTCCGCACAAGATGAGACCTCGCTGACACTGGATAATGCCTTGACTAACCACGGTTTAGTCTCCGGTCAGAATACCACGGTCAAATCTCAGTCCGTCATCAATACCGGCCAACTTCAGTCCTTGAACGATCTCGGTTTAACGGCGGATGCACTGGATAACAGCGGCACACTGGCTGCTCTCAATGACATAACCCTGAATGTGGCAAACCGGCTCAGCAACAGCGGTGCGATATCAGCCAATCACGATGCTAGTTTGTTGACTGACAATCTGACCAACAAGGGGCGTGTATTTGCCGACAATAATCTGCTGATTGCCAAAGATATCAATCAAACCCGTAATACCACCTTCGACAATACCGACGGCAGCCTGACGGCGAAAGTCGGGCATCTTATCATTGCCACACAGGACACTCTCCAAGTCAGTCATGGTCAACATATTTCCGCCGGAACCGATCTGACAGTGACAGCGGCAGCATTGCATAATGACGGAGAAGTCTCTGCACAAGACAACACATCACTGGCGCTGGACAATGACCTGACTAACCACGGTTTAGTCTCTGGTCAGAGTACCACTGTGACGGCTCAGTCCGTGACGAATAGCGGTCAGCTTCAGTCCTTGAGTGATCTCGGTTTAACCGCAGATGCACTGGATAACAGCGGCACACTGGCTGCTCTCAATGACATAACCCTGAATGTAGCAAATCAGCTCAGCAACAGCGGTGTGGTATCAGCCAACCACAATGCCAGCCTGTTGACTGATAATCTGACCAATCATGGAACTGTGCTTGCCGGTCATGATCTGTTGATCGCCAAAGATAGCGATCAAACCCGCAATACCACCTTTGACAATACCGACGGCAGCCTGACGGCGAAAGCCGGGCATCTCACTGTTGCGACTCATGGTGATGTGATGGTCAGTGCCGGACAGCATTGGATGGCCGGACAGGATATGACCTTACATGCCAACAGTCTGACTAATGATGGGGAAGTCTCCGCACAAGATGAAACCTCGCTGACACTGGATAATGCCTTGACCAACCACGGTTTAGTCTCCGGTCAGAGTACCTCTGTGACGGCTCAGTCTATGACCAATAGCGGGCAGCTTCAGTCCTTGAGTGATCTCGGTTTGACGACGGATGCACTGAATAACAGCGGGACACTCGTCGCATTCAATAATATCGATCTGACGGTCACAGATAGGTTGCTGAATCTCGGGAGCGGGACTGTTCTTGCAGGGGAAAATATTAAGCTGAGTGCAGCGCAGATTGATAACCGAGGACGGCTGTCGGCTGGTGATGGGGCCATTATGACACCTGAACAGCGGGCCGATAGGCAGGCAGATGCTAACCTAGATGTAACGGCCGATACCTTGACCAACAGTGGTGAGCTGTTGGCACAGGGTCATAATCAACTGACGATCAACACGGATTTGACCAATCAGACCGGGGGTTTAATTTCCGGTCAGGCCACCACGGTGAAAGCCCAGTCGGTGACGAATGCCGGTCAACTTCAGTCTTTGAGTGCTCTCGGTTTAACAGCGGATGCACTGGATAACAGCGGCACACTGGCCGCCCTTAGTGATATGACGCTGAATGTGGCAAATCAGCTCAGCAACAGCGGTGCGATATCAACCAATCACAATGCCAGCTTGTTGACTGATAATCTGACCAACAAGGGGCGTGTGTTTGCTGGCAATAACCTGTTGGTTGCCAAAGATAGTAACCAAACTCGTAATACCACCTTCGACAATACCGACGGTAGCCTGACGGCGAAAGCCGGGCATCTTACGATTGCGACCCATGGTGATGTCATGGTCAGTGCCGGACAGCATTGGATGGCTGGGCAGGATGTGACCTTACAAGCCAATAGTCTGACCAATGATGGGGAAGTCTCCGCACAAGACAACACATTACTGGCGCTGGACAATGAACTGACTAACCACGGTTTAGTCTCCGGTCAGAGTACCACTGTGACGGCTCAGTCCGTGACGAATAGCGGACAGCTTCAGTCCTTGAGTGACCTTGGTTTAACCGCAGATGCACTGGATAACAGCGGTACACTGGCCGCGCTCAACGATATAACCCTGAATGTGGTAAATCAGCTCAGCAACAGTGGCACCGTATCAGCGGATCACGATGCCAGTCTGTTGACTGATAACCTGAGCAATCATGGTCGCGTATTTGCCGGCAATGATCTGCTGATTGCCAAATATACCAATCAAACCCGTAATACCACCTTCGACAATACCGACGGCAGCCTGACGGCGAAAGCAGGGCATCTTACCATTGCGACCCATGATGATGTGAGTGTCAGTACCGGGCAACATTGGGTTGCCGGGCAGAATTTAACCTTACAAGCCAACAGCCTGACCAATGACGGAGAAGTGTCTGCGCAAGTCAATACTTCGCTGACACTGAATAATGCCTTCACTAACCACGGTTTAGTCTCCGGTCAGAGTACCGCTGTGACGGCTCAGTCTGTGACCAATAGCGGTCAGCTTCAGTCCTTGAGTGATCTCGGTTTAACCGCAGATGCACTGGATAACAGCGGCACACTGGCCGCGCTCAATGACATAACCCTGAATGTAGCAAATCAGCTCAGCAACAGCGGTGTGATATCAGCCAACCACAATGCCAGTCTGTTGACCGATAACCTGAGCAATCATGGCCGCGTATTTGCCGCTCATGATCTGCTGATTGCCAGAGATACCAATCAAACCCGCAATACGACCTTCGACAATACCGACGGCAGCCTGATGGCGAAAGCCGGGCATCTCACCGTTGCGACACATGGTGATGTGAGTGTCAGTGCCGGACAGCATTGGGTGGCCGGACAGGACTTAACCGTACATGCCAACAGTCTGACCAATGACGGGGAAGTATCAGCCCAAGGGAATACGGCGCTGACACTGGATCATGCCTTGACCAACCACGGTTTAGTTTCCGGTCAGAGCACCACCGTGACGACTCAGTCTGTGACCAATAGCGGGCAGCTTCAGTCTTTGAGTGACCTCGGTTTAACCGCGTATGCACTGGATAACAGCGGCACACTCGTCGCATTCAATGATGTTGATCTGACGGTCACAGATAGGTTGTTGAACCTCGGGAGCGGGACTGTTCTTGCCGGGGAAAATATTAAGCTGAGTGCAGCGCAGATTGATAACCAAGGGCGGGTGTCGGCAGGTGATGGGGCCATTATGACACCTGAACAGCGAACGGCTGAACAAATAGAGTCTGATCTGATTGTAACGGCCGATACCTTGACCAACAGCGGTGAGCTGCTGGCACAGGGCAATAATCAACTGACGATCAACACGGATTTGACCAATCAAATCGGGGGTTTGATTTCCGGTCAGGCCACCACGGTGAAAGCCCAGTCGGTGACGAATGCCGGTCAACTTCAGTCTTTGAGTTCTCTCGGTTTAACAGCGGATGCACTGGATAACAGCGGCACACTGGCCGCCCTTAGTGATATGACGCTGAATGTGGCAAATCAGCTCAGCAACAGCGGTGCGATATCAACCAATCACAATGCCAGCTTGTTGACTGATAATCTGACCAACAAGGGGCGTGTGTTTGCTGGCAATAACCTGTTGGTTGCCAAAGATAGTAACCAAACTCGTAATACCACTTTCGACAATACCGACGGTAGCCTGACGGCGAAAGCCGGGCATCTCACCATTGCGACACATGGTGATGTCATGGTCAGTGCCGGACAGCATTGGATGGCCGGACAGGATGTGACCTTACAAGCCAATAGTCTGACCAATGATGGAGAAGTCTCCGCACAAGATGAAACCTCGCTGACACTGGATAATGCCTTGATTAACCACGGCTTAGTTTCCGGTCAGGCCACGGTGGTGAAAGCCCAGTCGGTGACCAATACCGGCCAGCTTCAGTCTTTAAGTAACCTCGGTTTAACGACAGATGCACTGACCAACAGCGGCACACTGGCTGCCCTCAGTGACATAACCCTGAATGTGGCAAACCGGCTCAGCAACAGTGGTGCGATATCAGCCAGTCATAATGCCAGTTTGTTGACTGACAATCTGACCAACAAGGGGCGTGTATTTGCTGACAATAATCTGCTGATTGCCAAAGATAGCAATCAAACCCGTAATACCATCTTCGACAATACCAACGGCAGCCTGACGGCGAAAGCCGGGCATCTCACCGTTGCGACGTATGATGATGTGAGTGTCAGTATCGGGCAACATTGGGTTGCCGGGCAGAATTTAACCTTACAAGCCAACAGTCTGACCAATGATGGGGAAGTGTCTGCGCAAGGCAATACTTCGCTGACACTGAATCATGTCTTGACCAACCACGGTTTGGTCTCCGGTCAGAAGGCGACAATTACATCGCAGTCGGTGACGAATACCGGTCAGCTTCAGTCTTTGAGTGACCTCGGTTTAACGGTCAATGCACTGACAAACAGCGGCACACTGGCTGCTCTCAATGACATAACCCTGAATGTGGCAAATCAGCTCAGCAACAGCGGCGTGATATCAGCCAACCACAATGCCAGTCTGTTGACCGATAACCTGAGCAATCATGGCCGCGTATTTGCCGGTCATGATCTGCTGATTGCCAGAGATAGCGACCAAACCCGCAATAGCACCTTCGACAATACCGACGGCAGCCTGACGGCGAAAGCTGGGTATCTCACTATTGCGACACATGATGATGTGAGTGTCAGTGCCGGACAGCATTGGGTGGCCGGACAGGATGTGACCTTACAAGCCAATAGTCTGACCAATGACGGGGAAGTGTCTGCGCAAAGTAATACGGCACTGGCGCTGGACAATAACCTGACCAACCACGGTTTGGTCTCCGGTCAGAGCACCACCGTGACGACTCAGTCTGTGACCAATAGCGGGCAGCTTCAGTCCTTGAGTGATCTCGGTTTGACGACGGATGCACTGGATAACAGCGGCACGCTGGCCGCGCTCAATGACATGACCCTGAATGTGGCAAACTGGCTCAGCAACAGCGGTGCGATATCAGCTAACCACAATGCCAGTCTGTTGACTGATAATCTGACTAACAAGGGGCGTGTATTTGCTGGCAATAACCTGTTGATTGCCAAAGATAGTAACCAAACTCGTAACACGACATTTGATAATACCGACGGCAGCCTCAATGCCAAAGCAGGGCATCTCACCGTTGCGACACATGCGAATGTGCTGGTCAGTGCCGGGCAGCATTGGATCGCCGGACAGGACTTGACCCTACAAGCCAACAGCCTGACGAATAACGGAGAAGTGTCTGCACAAGGGAATACGGCGCTGATACTGAATTATGCCCTGACCAACCACGGTTTAATCTCCGGTCAGAGCACTACTGTGGCGACACAGTTCGTCACTAATAACGGCCAACTTCAGGCACTCACGGATTTGGGACTGAACGCAGATACGTTGGCAAACACAGGGGCGCTGGTTGCCGGACGCAATGCAGTTTTCAATATCATTCACACACTGACCAGTCAGGGCAATATTTCGGCCGGCAATAATGCCAGCTTGCTGGCCGATCAGGTGAATAACCAGAATAAAGTTTATGCCGGAAATAGTGTGCTGATCGCCAAAGACAGCGCGCAAACCCGAAGCAGCTCACTGATCAACAGTGGCCAGATTGATGCCAAATACGGCAATATTTCGATTGCGACGCAGGGCGATTTCACCGTTGGTGCCGGTCAGCATATTTCTGCCGGAAAAGATCTGACTCTTGTGGCAGCCGCGCTGACCAATGATGGTGAACTATCTTCACAGGGTACAACTAATATCGGCGTTGACGGAACACTCACCAATTATACCGCCGGGATTATTTCCGGTCAGAACACTGTGCTGCGTGCCGGAACAACCACCAATCAGGGGCAGTTGCAAGGACTCAATGATTTGCATCTGACCACCGGAACTTTGACTAACACCGGTTCATTGGTTGCCCTGAATGATATGACGGTTCATGCAACGGGTCATATCGATAACCACAGTTTGTTCTATGCCGGGCGAAACGGAAACCTGTTCTCTGATACCTTGACCAACTACAGCGATATTGTGGTGGGTAATGATCTGCTCATTGCCAGAGATAGCAATAAAACCCGCAGCCGTAACCTGACGAATAGTTCAGGAAGCATTGAATCACTGGGCGGGAATATCGGTATTTACGCAGATAGTGTGCTGAATAAGCGGACGGTGTTGGATGTTACTAGCCAGACTCAGGATTTGAGGGGGAGCATCCCTGGAGGAGGAAGCTCATCTTTTACAAGAAGAATAAATTACTTGTGGGACCATTTGTGGTTTAAAGCAACTCTTGAATCTGAACCATACTCACCTGTAATTAGTGTATGGATTGTTTCACCTGCGGACGGTGTTAAATTAGTTATCAGAGCATTTGGTAGTGGAAAAACTATATCTTTTAAAGCGTATCAGGAAGGATTGGTTTTAAAAGATTCAAGCCAAGCATCAATTATTAAAGCTACTAATGGTCTAATTATTAATGCGAATGATGTTCAAAATTTATCCAGCTCTTTGTTGGGAAGAAATATATCTATATTTTCCCAATCCTTAAGTAATGTAGGTTACAAATTCAATACAACAGAAGTATATTTTGATTATGCTCTCCCTGATGATGAGACTCCAAAGACAACATATTGTCATCTGAGTAATAGATGTAAGAGTGGTTTCACTTTTCACTATAATCTGGTTAACACCCGTAAAGTTGAAGCAGGTACCACAAGTATTTTGCTGTCCACGATTACTGCCACGAACACCCTGAATTTAAAAGTCCAAAACCGCACCAATAATTCAGTGATTGGGATTAATGCTGCAGGCACGCAGCCGACGAAATCAGCGTATACAACCCGTGCCACGCAAGGGCCGTCAGGGACACAAGCCGACGTACAGACCATGCAACATACCCCGAACTCAGGTCAGGGGGTGGCGTCAACGCAAGCTATATCAGATTCCGCACAGTCACTTCAAACCGCACAAGGTGCAGGAACGGCTCAGAGTGTCCAGGTGACTCCGGGGTCATCAGATACATCCGGCACCACACCATCATTCCAAACTGCACAAGGTTCAGGAACAGTTCAGGGCATACAGGTGACTCAGGGGCCGTCAGATGCATCCGGCACCACTCCATCACTCCAAACCGCACAAGGCGCAGGAACGGCTCAGAGCGTACCGGTGACTCAGGGGTCATCAGATACATCAGGCACCACACCATCATTTCAAACCGCACAAGGTTCAGGAACAGTTCAGGGCATACAGGTGACTCAGGGGCCGTCAGATGCATCCGGCACCACTCCATCACTCCAAACCGCACAAGGCGCAGGAGCGGCTCAGAGCGTACCGGTGACTCAGGGGCCGTCAGATACATCAGGCACCATACCATCACTGCAAACCGCACAAGGTGCAGGAACAGCTCAGGGCATACAGGTGACTCAGGGGCCGTCAGATACATCAGGCACCACTCCATCACTGCAAACCGCACAAGGTGCGGGAACTGCTCAGAGTGTCCAGGTGACTCAGGGGCCGTCAGATACATCAGGCACCATGCCATCACTCCAAACCGCTCAAGGCACAGGAACCGCTCATAGTATACAGGTGACTCAGGGGCCGTCAGATACATCGGGCACCGTTCAATCACAGTCAGCAACAACACACAGTATGCAACTGACGCCGCTGGCCGATGATTCGGGGACGGCACTTCAGTCAGGACAGGCTCAATCGGATTCCGGTCTGGCAGCACAATCCACACCGAATATGGCATCGATGACCCGTCCTGTGCCTCAAGGCGGTAAATCAGCGACAACAGTGACGCTCAGTAATAGCAGTGCTGTCACCGCACCGACGTTGAACTTACCCAATCAGAACAGTATTCCATTTCCCGACTATCGGCTGCCGACCAGCCCGCATGGTTTATTTGTCTTTTCTGACGGGCCACAGAGTGATTATCTGATCGCAACCAACCCTGCGGTCACCAATCTGAATAATTTCCTCGGCTCGGACTATTTCAAAGACCAGTTAAATTACGATCCGGAGCAGAAAGAGAAGTTTCTCGGCGATGCCTATTACGACACCAGAACGATCACGCAGGAAATTTTTGAGCAGACCGGCAAACGATATCTGAGTGATGATATTGGCAGCGATCTGGCGCAGATGAAGCAGTTGATTGACTCGGCAGCACAGCAAAAAAATAGCTTAAACCTGAAAAATGGCGTCGCGTTGACCGATGAGCAAATTGCCCGTTTGAGCCACGATATTATCTGGTATGAGCCGATTGAAGTGAATGGTCAGATGGTGATGGCACCGAAACTGTACCTCTCTTCAGCCTCGCAAAACAATATTTCGAACGGTGCATTACTGGCCGGACGTAACATTGATATCGGCACGGGGGACTTCGCCAACAGTGGGTCAGTCAATGCCCGTGAAGATTTGAAGATTGCCAGCCGCGGAGGCATCAGTAATACCCGCGGTACACTCAGCGCCAATGATGATCTGGCGTTGATCGCCACCGGCGATATTGTCAACCAAAGTGGGGTGATTGACGGCGGTCGTGTTCAGCTCCAAACGACTTCCGGCAGCGTGGTCAACGAGACGCTCGCCAATAAAACGGATTATGGCAATGGGTTTGTTAACACAGACATTGGCCCGGAAAGTTTGATTCAATCCCGAACCACGTTAGGCGTTTCTGCTGGTCAAGACATCGTCAGCCAAGGGGCAGCTATTCGGGCGGGTGAAGGTACCGTTCTGCTCGCCGGTGGGAATGTCACTTTTGGTGCGATTGCGCGTGAAACACAAAAATCATTTCTGGATGGGGGCACTCGCCGGGTTATTCAAGATATTGTCCATTTAGGCTCAACGGTGAGCTCAGGCGGGGATTTAACGATTCAGGCTGGCAACAACCTTCATGCCACGAATGCAGATCTTTCGGCACAGGGTAATCTGATATTGACCGCAGGTCATGATATTACGTTGGATACCGCAGTCGATACTGCCTATCGTTACAGTGATGGTGGTGGTCATACGCATAAACTGAGAACCACCACCAACCAAGGCAGCAACCTCTCGGGCAATGATGTATTGCTGCAATCCGGCAATGACACCACGCTGGTCAGTTCCGGTATTCAGGCATCCGGTAATGTTGCCCTGAATGCCAAAGGCGATGTCAATATTCTGGCCGCCAATGACAGCCGCTATGAATACAGCAAATCAACCCACAAAAAATCGTTCGGCCGTTCGAAAACCACTATTCATGAAAGCCTCAATGAGACCGTCCGCGGTAGCTCGATTGCCGCCGGTGGTGATATCACTATCAAGGCACAAAAATATACCAAAGCCAAGCTGGCCGGTGGCGACAGTGATATTCAGGTGGTCGGCTCGAACCTCAATGCCGGGGATACTATCAACCTCAGTGCCGACGGCGATGTGATTTTGGCTGCGCAGCAGTACCGTGAATACGAATACAACCAGACCATCAAAAAAGGCTTCGGCGGCCTGAGTGGCAGTAACCGCGGTAATCTGGACGATGCGACGCTGCTCGAAGGTGCCAACACCATCGCGGCCAGCCATATCAATATCAACTCCGGTAACGATATCGGGGTGATCGCCAGTACCGTCAGTGCCGGTGGTGATGTCAACATGCAGGCGCTGGATGAAGTGCTGGTGACCGCAGATAACATTCTGCGCCAAACCCAGCAGTGGGATGAAAAGAGCAGCTTCCTCAGTGGCGGGCATCTGATGGAGATGTCCTCAGACCGCGAAGGGATGCAAAGCAGTACCGCTCAGGGCAGCCAGATCGCCTCACACGGCAACGTTAACATTCAGGGCGGCAGTGTCGCACTGGTCGGCTCCGATGTGGTGGCTGGTGAAAACACTGTGCTCAAAGCCGATACCGGTGATCTGGATATTCGTTCGGCACAAAATAGTATTCGCCAGACCTCACAGCATAAGAAAATCAGTGTGGATATACCGATTTTTGAGATGCTGAGTCACCCCGAATCGGCACTGCAAATTACCGATGGTCAAATCCGGCTGCAAATTGGTAAAGCGACCTATGATCAGGTGGATAACCAGACAACAGCCACGACGCAGACGGGCTCGAATGTTCTTGCCAACAATGATGTATCACTCGGTGCAGCCAACGACCTGACGGTGACGGGCAGCCGGATCGCGGCAGACCAAGATGGCAGTGGTGCCGGTGATTTGAGTCTGGCAGCAGACAATATCCTGATACAGGAAGCCAAAGAGACCGAGCAGACCCAGAGTAAAGAAATTCACGGTAAAGCTGGAGCCAGTCTCGTGGTTCAGCATCAGTCTGTTGAAGTGGCGAAGGCGGTCAAAGGCGTTCAGGAAGCAACTAAAGCCCTGAAACAGGCGAAACAGGATTATCAACAGTACAAGAAACAACTGGCGTCACTGCAAGGCACGCTGGCGACGCTGCAAGCAGACTATGCAGCGAAAAAACCGGGCGTTACTTTTGAGGATATTGAAGAGCTTCAGGATTTAGTCTCTGACCTTAAAGGCGATGAAGCATGGTACGCCACCGGTGTCGCGCTGGCTGCGGAGAACCTGACCTCAAAGATCACACTCTGGTACAAACAGGGTGATGCTGCGATAAAAAGCATGGCTTCCGGTGCGTTTGGTTTTGACGCCGGGCTGCATCTGGATATTGATGCCAACAAACAAAACAGCCAGTCCCTTCAGGTGACGTCGGTCGGCTCTCAATTGTCGGGGCAGAATGTCACGATTGAGGCGGGTCACCAAGCCGGACAATCAGCGACGGTACAGGGCTCTGTGGTACAGGCTGAAGACACACTGGCTGTCAGTGGCAATCAGGTGAATCTGCTGGCGTCAGATGAGCAAAACAGCAACTCAAATGGCAGCGAGTCGGCGCATGTCGGTGCTTCTGTCACGCTATTCGGGGCGAACAGCGGGATTAACCTTGATGCCAGCTATAGCCGCAATGAGACTGTATCTAACAGTCAGACCCACACCAACAGTGTGCTGAGTGCCGATCATATCCAAATTACCTCGGACGGTAATACCGATGTGAACGGTGCCAGCGTTGCGGCCAATGAGCAACTGGATATATCGGTGGGCGGTGACCTGAATGTGGCGTCGGTACAGAACCGCTATAGCAGCACCAATCACGGTGGATCTGTCAGCGGTGGGTTGAGTCTCTCCGGCGGGGATGTCGGTAAAGGTGGTGCTGTGAGCGGCTTTGATCATGCTGGGAGCTTACAGGGCGTGAATGGCGGCGTGAACCTCTCCAACGGGCGTTCACACAGCCGAGAGACCGTGCAAACCAGCATCACCGCCGGTGGTGATGCCAATATTAGCGTGGGTGGCAATACCGATATCAAGGGCGCGACGATTGCGACGGTGAATGAAGACGGCAGCGACGCAGGAAAGCTCCATCTGAAAACAGGTACGCTGAGCTATACCGACCTGAGCAATACCCGTTATACCAGTAGCCTCAATGCCGGGGTGAGCATGAGTGTCGGTATCGGCAAGGATAAGACCGGTTCGACTCAAATAGACGCGTCCCGTAATTCATCGAGATATCAGTACACCAATCAAAGCGGTTATCACAAGAGCAAAACGCTGGCGACGGTCGGACAGGGCGTGCTGCGTATCGAGGACACACACAACAGTGATGATACCGAGCGTCTGAACCGGGATATCACCAACACGACCAAAGACCTGTACTCAGTGGATCGTCAGCAGGGCAACGTTGATGTCACGGTTGACCATCGGTTGCTGAGTGAGACGGGTCAGAATGAGATTGCTGAGGATATTACGGATGTTAACGAGCGAGGGGAAGATGCGCTTCATGCTGCCGGAACAGTCCTGAGTAAAGAAGGTACTGGGCTGGGTAATCTTCTTGAGGTTTACGGGAACAACAAGAAACTGACTTCATTTAAAAATGAGCTGGAGCGGAATCCTAAATATCAGGATTTGGTTGAACGGCTCAACAGCAGCGATGGTGATACCTTTGCAGTAGCAGAGCAGGAAGCGCTCAATATCGCTCAGCAGGAGTTTGGTTTAAAACCGAATGAAGTCCATTTCTACAACAGTTCAGAAACGACGACAGCGTCGTTGCAGGACAATATCACCAGAGATGTTCAGGGAGCCACGGTTACTGATGGCGACCTGAAAGGGGAATCGGTTGTTGATGTCAGCGGTCAGGTAACGAAAGAGTCGATTAATACGACAATTGGTCAGGAGCTGGGACGGCAGAAAGATTTACAAACGGGGACGGCAGGGTCTGAGACGGAGCGGACTTCGATAAACGAAGCGATGGGTGAACAGTATGCCCGGCGTCTGGGACAACTGGACACCAGTGGCAGTTATTCGGACTACTCTGCGGATTTTGCCGACAGTCTGCAAAATAGTCATGCAGCCGCACAAGGGACTCAGTTTGCCAATCGGGTCAGTGATGCGCCGGTCATGTATCGTCAGTTACATCCGCAGGAGATGAAAGCGGTTGAGTCGCTGTCAGACCAACTGGCGCAGAAGACCGGGATGTCGAGTGACAAGGCTGAAAAACTTTTAGCACAAGTTGCCGCAGGCCGGGTGGATGAGAAATGGTCTGAAGTCTATAAACTGGATGATGCCAGTATTGCCGATGATGTTGCGGTGGCAAACGAGCTGTTGGATGGGTTTGCTGAAGCGCAGGGTAAAGAGCTGCTCAAAGATGATGATGTGGTGGCGAACTGGTTCAGCGAAGACCCTGAGTCGGATGTGTACAAGGATACCAGTCTGCTCAGTGAAAACCTGACCAGTGGGGTTGAGGTCAATCATCCGAGTGGTTATCCGCAGAGTGAAGCTGCCGGACCGGTGGCTCGCAACCCAGAATATCTGAACTTCTACAAGAAGAACCTTGAAGTTGCGGTGGCAGATACCTATCAGGGCAAGCTGACGGCAGAGCAGTTATCCGCGATGAAAGCGGGCGCGACCCAAAGCCTCGATGACATGGTTGATGCCGTGAAACAGTTACCGGAAGTTGCAGAGTTTGCGGCTTCACACCCGGTATTATTTGGCAAAGCGATGGCAAAAGCATATACGCAGATGCTGACGGATAACCAGCGGGATACGGGTGAGATGCTGGCCCTGCGGATGATGGGCAAAAATGAAGAAGCTCAGCAGGTGGGAGCGAAGCATGTTGGTGAGATGCTGACCAATATCGCGTTAGGTCTGGGCGGAGAAGCGGCCGCGACCAAAGCCCTTGAAGCGATTGGCAAGGTTACGAAGACAGTCAAGGGTGCGCTTCCGGTTGTTGATAATACGTCATTACCGAAATATACCGGAGGCAATGGGTCAGCGGTTGTTGAGGGTGAGTTTGCCGGGCAGTCAAGTGCGCAGGGGGTGATTGAGAAGACAGTTGGTGATAATCATGGTAGTTTGGCGAGTACGGGCTCTTCAGCCTCGGCGGAAGCTGGTGCGGGGACGGTGCTGGCTGAGGGTACGACGCAGGGTGGAAGTGTTGTTCCAAACACTGAGCGGTTGCTTTCTGGAACACCTGGACAAGTAACTGGCGGTAGTTCGACAAAGCTAGGGAAAAACCTCAATGAGGCTATGGGTCGGAATCGCTCTGATTCATGGGCGGGTTATCAGGCTCAACATCTAATTCCTTCGGAGTTAAAAAGTCATCCGATATTAAAGAAAGTGGGTATCGATTTAGATGATGCTTCTAATGGTTTGTTTTTACCGGCAACCAAAGCTAAACCGGAAGGCATAGTAAGTGGTCTTCCAAGGCATACTGGTAGCCATCCAAATTATACTGAGGCTGTGAGACAGAGCCTGAATAATATGGATCGAAACTTACCAGTAGAGCAGTTACAAAAACAGGTTTATGATTTACAAGTCAAACTGAGAAACGTCACTGAATCAGGAATGCCTGTTCGTAATGTAGACGGTGCAAAAACAGATGTGTGGTTGAAATGGATAAACAAATAGAAGTAGGCGAAAACTCTAATTTGGTAACTGAGATATTGGACTTTGTAGATAGAGGTGTGCTTCTCAAGCCCTCAGGTCAGATTGCTTCAGGAAGTGAAGCAATCTTGGATCTTGAGATGGCGAAGAAGTTTGCGTGGGAAGAGGTCTATGGCGAAGACGAATTTACTTGGGCGGATTTACGTTCTGAAAAAATGAGCGAGATTTGGGAGCTCATTTATGAAAATGAAGAAAAATATTCCGAAGTAGATAGTAAGTTATCAAGCATTTTGGATGAATTAAGTCGTGTGATTCAAAAGCAACTTGATCAATCACATAAAGAACTGCTAGATGATATTGTTTCAGATCTGAAAGGCTGTATGTTCAGTCGGGCAGTACAAGGTAAGAATAATGAGTTTTTCGAGAATATTTTAGCTATTTATTTAGAGGGCGGATGGCCATGTGGTTGGAAGGGCGATTGGCCTAATGGTGAGGCGCTTACCTATCGTAAAGCTTAATCGGTTCGTTGGTTCGTAACTTGTTGTTCCAGACAGTAATCTTCGCTAAAGAACCGATGTTTTCTTCTTGATAAGAGTGCTTTGAGCCAGTCTGATTTTTGTTCAAATCTAAATTGAATATATCGGCATACAGTAGTACTGAACAAGTAGTTTTCATTGGCTAAACCGCCCTTAATTTTGGTTTGTTTGGGGATCAACCCGCCCCAAACAAACCCGTTCCACCAATCCTTTCAGCTTTTGCACCTCACCCTCCAGATATGCCAATTCTTCCACGGTAATCTCATAATGCTCCGAATAGCGGGCTTCGATATAGGCGCGTTGCAGGCGGCGGAAGCAGCGGCGGTGGAATTTGTTGTCGAGCGGGAAAATCGTCGCAAATTCAGCATCGATTTGGGCGCATAGTTTGCCCAGTTTTTCGATATTGTGGGATTTGGGTAAATAATTGGTGCAGGTGAGTAGGGTACAGGCAAAGAGTCTTTCTGTGACTTGATGAAGCATGAATGCAGAAATTTTCTCATCCCCTTTTTCTAAACTGAATTGGAAATGATCAAAGAAACCATTGGCGCTTTTGAACCACTGCTCATAATGCTTACGGGCAATTTCCTGCTTTTCTGCTTCGGTTAAATCTCCCGGCTCTGCCAGCGGTTTCTGTGTGGCTGCAAACAGTTCAATCCCTTCTTCGCGGATATCTTTGAAGAAATAATGCCCTTGCTGTAGCCGTTCGTTTACTTCCTGCAAATCATGGACAATCAATCCCAGTGGTGCGGAAGTGACTTTACGGTCGATCTGCTCTTTGGCGCGTTGCCAGACCACATCTTCCTCAACCAGCGCGGCTTTGTTCACAATCACCAGAATATCGTAATCGCTGATATAGCCATTGACCGGATCGTTGACCCAACTGCCTTTGGCATGGCTGCCGAACAGGATGATTTTTAAGATGCGAAACTCGCTTTTACTCGCTGTTTTGCCCTGAAGATAGTCGTCCAGCGTATCGCGCAGAATGGTCGATATGGTGGCAAGCTCGTGCTGTTTGGATTCGGGCAAATGGTCGAGAGATGTTTTCATAAAGCGATATTCGGTCTGTGTGGATTGAATCGCCATAGGATAAAAGAAGCGAGCGGCAAAAAACACTGTTTGTCATGGTTTTAGATGGGTTGCCTAGGGAAATGCGACGGGGTTCGGTTTTATTGATTTGTCTTGTTGTAGCCTCCGGCTCCGAAATATGACGCACTTTAAGGCGTGTGTCCTCGTAAGGGGGTTTGTCCTCGTAAGGGGGTTCCACAAAAAAGGCTGCCGACATGATGCGCCGATAGCCTTGATTGTTATGCTTTGGTTTAACGGTATACATTATGGCAGATCAGCTGTTCTCCATTTTCTCATGGGGGCTGAGGGTTTTTGTATATAAGGTGCCCACCGTGTATCACCGTCCAAAAAGGTTTTTTCAAATGCAAGCACGAGCGATGCCACACCTCGACCTGCCTGAGTCGGATAACCCCAGGCAAAATGACCGGCAAGACCTAATACGGCTAAAACTTTGGGGGTATTTGAAATTGATCGGTAAACGCCATCTGATTGACCCAGGCCGCCGAGAATGGTGGTATCCAGGGCACCGTTAATTATCAAGGCTGGAATTTTGATTAACCTGCCACTGGCATAAGCTGCATCAAGAAGCTCCTCCGGTGAATACCAGGAATAGATGTCAGTGTTATACCAGGCGGTCATGTTGTGGCCAGCAAGACTTATCACTGTTTTAAGTTCGTCTCTGTGTTTGCCCGCATTAATCCAAGATGCTCCTCCGCCCATGGACCATCCCATGATTCCGATTTTGTCTGTATCCAGCTTACCTCTGAGAGGGCTGCCCAAACGGGTGTTTTCTCTTCTAAGGGCCTTAACGACTCGCCATTGCTGATTGTCTCGGGCTGTTACTTGGTCAAAAATGGTGGTGGTATCCATGGTGACAAGAACCATACCGTGAGATGCAAACCAGGGACCCCAGGCAGCAAAAGCGATCTGTTTGGTCATAAACGGTGGGCAGAACACAATGCCTGAATAGGGTGGTTCTGCATTGGCGGGATAATATACCCTGGCTGTTGCCGGCAAGGTGACATAGGCACCGGGAAGCTCGTATGATCTGACATTATAGGGGCCTTTTCCGTCGTATAAGCCGGGGGCTTCTTCATCACGACAGATGGCTCCATCCGGGCAATTTCCACTAATGTGGCTCTCGGCGTGACGGCGCAGTGTAAATATCTGATTTTCCTTGCCAGTGCTGGTCGATTGCATGACGTTGGTATCGTTTTCCTCGGATAAATTATTAACATTCAGGCTCATGTCTGTGCCGCGGGTAATAATCTGATAAGTACCGTTTCCAGTTTCAGCAAATCGGAACTGTTGGCAGGCGCCACCCTCATAGCTCCATGTTTGGATATTGGCACCGACATTCGGACTGCATTTGGATACGTCGAACGCTTGGTCTGGCGCGATAACTGGTGTGATCCGGTGCCAGATTCCGTCGACGGGAGTAATGATGAATTTCTGGGATTCACCGCCCCAATAGTCATTCAGAGTAATGTTCGTACCGTCTATGGTGCCCCACTGCGAGGTGTCCAGCGCCTTGCCACTTTGGGTAACGATCAAAGAATACGTGCCGTTGATAATGGCATTTTCAGCAAAGGCTCCTTTGATTCCGACAGCCATCAGCATCAGTACTATCATATACATGATGGAGGTGACTTTAATTTTATGATTTTCTTTCATGGTATCTCCTTATTGTTTTTTTATTCCAATTAAACAATTTTTTGGTAAACCAACTGAAGTTTGGATTTCAACTTTTTAATCTGCCGTTCTTTCACAGACTACCAACAGATAATGAGCTAACACGCTATTGACACAGGCATGGAAACACCTTTGGTTAAAAAATGTACAATAGCTAAAACAACTATAGCAAATGGTTGCATATTTGTAGTAAAAAGATGCATGGAGTGTGTTTCACTGTACTCATTGTGCATATTTGATCCTGCTGAGGCAGAGACAACCGTGTGAGAATATTGGGTAGGTGTTGGTTAATCTCTCCGGTAAAAAATAATGCAAAAATTTCCTTTACAATCGAACGGTGTTCAATTAAATTTTCCCCATCAATTGAACACTGTTCGATTAAATTGGAGAATAAGTATGAATAACGCTACTACTGTCAGAGGCTTTGTCACCTTCCTATGGGTTGCCTTCATGAACGCTTTTGTCGATTTAGGCCATAAAATCGTCGTGCAGAATACCCTGTTCAAAACATTGTCAGATCACCAGCAGGTGCTGATGACTGCGATCGTCAATGCACTGATTCTGCTCCCTTTTGTATTACTCTTTACCCCATCCGGCTACCTGTCGGATCGTTATGCAAAAACCAAAGTGATGAAAATCAGCGCGTTATGTGCGGTATTCATCACCCTGATGATTACCTTCTGCTATTATCAGGGCTGGTTTTATGCATCCTTTGCCCTGACGTTTATTCTCGCAGTGCAGAGTGCGCTCTATTCTCCGGCAAAATATGGTTACATCCGAGAGCTGGTCGGTGCAGAAAAACTCAGCAACGGCAACGCCTGGGTTCAGGCGGTTTCAATGATTGCCATTCTTGCCGGGAGCGCCGTCTTTTCCGCACTGTTCGAACTGAAATTATCCCCTGAAACCCCGCTTCAGCCGGGAGCGATTCTTCAGGACATCGCCCCATTAGGCTGGTTACTGGTCATCGGTTCTCTGATCGAGTGTCTGCTGGCTTTCCGCTTACCGGGAAAAGATCACTTACGGGGACACACACCTCAGGATGGCGCTCGGCATCAGATACAAGAACCAGCATTTATCTGGAAAGATTACATTCTGGGTAAAACGTTAGGCCGGAATCTCACCCTCCTGTTTCAGGAAAAAGCGATTTGGCAATCAGTCATCGGCTTAACCCTGTTTCTTTCGATCAGTCAGGTAATGATTGCTGCTTTCCCGGCCTACGCCAAAAGCCACCTTGCTATGGATAATACCTTTATCATTCAAAGTATTATTGCGATGGCGATTGTCGGTATGATGCTTGGTTCTTCATTTGCTTCAAAACACTCCGTCAATCACATTAATCTGGCGCTGATCCCCTCCGGTGCTCTGATTATCTGTGCCGGACTATTTCTGCTGCCACAGGTCACCTCATCGGTTTTGCTTGGCGGTATTTTCCTGACTATCGGTATCGGCGGCTCATTTATGTTGGTCCCGCTCAACGCATTAATTCAGTTCCACGCGAAAGAAGACCAGATCGGTAAAATTCTGGCCGGGAATAATTTCATTCAGAATGTCGGCATGTTGTTATGTTTGGCAGTCACGGTCGCGTTCACAACGCAGGAACTCGATGTCAGCTATATTTTGTGGGGATTATTCGGCCTTGGTGCTTTGGTTGCGTTGGCTGCCATCATTCTGCTACCGGAAGTTCTGGTCCGTTCGGTGATGACTAAATTACTCGGCCACAAATACCGTCTGCAAGTGTTGGGGTTCAACAATCTGCCGGAAGCCGGTCAGGGAACGTTGCTGCTCGGTAATCATATCAGCTGGCTGGACTGGGCAATTGTGCAGATGGCATCCCCGAGACGTGTACACTTCGTTATGGATCAGACTATCTACCAACGCTGGTATCTCAAATGGCTGTTCGATCTGTTTCAGGTGGTTCCGATTGCTCCCGGCAAAAGCCGTGAAGCATTAAACAAGAAAATAAGCAGGACACACACATTCAAGGGATGGATTTACTTATGGCGTGTGTCCTTATTTTGGCGATGAATTTGGTAAAGGAGGGAGCTCAACAGCTGCATGCAGATGGTGAAGTGCTGGAGTATAATAGTTCTGAGATCTTACCAGAGGAGTGATAAAATGACTGGTAGATGTGATATTCCTGTTAGTGATGCATTAGATCAACTAGAGGAGCTCATAAGTAGGGTTGTATTACACGACGATGAAAAAACTGAGCTATTAAAGATACTAGGAGATTCTAGGGCTAGAAAGACTATACCAATGCGAGAGATTCATCGTCTTATTATGGCTTACAGAAAAGTATATGGTATTTACACTCCGTTTTCAGAAAGTGAACGCAATCTTCTTAAAAGTTTACTAATTTTCTGGGGATAATGTAGAGATTGAGACTGTTCATTATCCTATGTCACGCCCCCATTTCCACAAACCCAGATAGAGGCAGCGCCCACCAAGCTGGAACCATCAGGGTCCAGCCCCATCACTCAACCCGCCCCAAACAAACCCGTTCCACCAATCCTTGCAGCTTTTGTACCTCACCCTCCAGATACGCCAATTCTTCCACGGTGATTTCATAATGCTCCGAATAGCGGGCTTCGATATAGGCGCGTTGCAGTCGACGGAAGCAGCGGCGGTGGAATTTATTGTCGAGCGGGAAAATGGTCGAGGGATGTTTTCATAAATCGATATTCGGTCTGTGTGGATTGAATGGTTCATAGGATAAAAGAAGCGAGCGGCAAAAAACACTGTTTGTCATGGTTTTAGATGGGTTGCCTAGGGAAATGCGACGGGGTTCGGTTTTATTGGTTTGTCTGGTGATTCTTGTCGCCTTTGGCTTCGAGGCATGACGCACAATTCCGTTTTTCGATTTCAGTGGCATCGGTGTGCTGTGCGCCTGTTCATCTTTCAGAGATGAAAGACGAACCAGAAAATCTTTTTTGTTGGGCTTGGTCGTACGTTGTCCAGAACCAGCTTTTACGGGCGTCCTGCCCGGAAAAGCCTAACCATTCATCCGTGAATGGTTTTCTTGGTTGGGTGGTTGATTTTAATAAAGTAAAACACTGAATAAATGAAGCTAAATTGATCGATGATCTCAGGGTAAAATTTATGGATGAATTTTAAGCAATTCCCTAACAAAAGAGCTGAGCAGGATGCGAATCAATCCGACCCTGATTACACGCGCTGAACTCAAACTCAAGGCACTTTTGCTGCTGGGCAAAAGTCTCTGGGACGCTGTCGAAAATGCCATTGAAATTGATGAATGTTATTGCGTCCCAGACACCTGCACGAAAGTTTTATTTGCCTAGCCTCCGGCACCGAAATATGACGCACTTTAAGGTGTGTGTCCTGATAAGCTACCTATGCCATATGAGCCTACACCTTTGCCCGAGGGTGTGTCTCAACAAATATTTCCCTCTGCAAGCCTCAAGACAAATAACGCTTCACTGATTTCATCAGTTTTTGAAATGATGAGCAGTCTAAATGCGATGACTGTGGGCAAGTTGCCACATGCTTAAGACTATCTCGTACAATTTTCAGGCGTTTGATCTGAATATCAATTTCTACCGCTTTTTGCATGAGCAAATTTCGGTCAATCGCCAAATCATCCGCAGTGTCAAACATTGTGGCGATTTCATTGAGCGATAATCCTGCCATCCGTCCGAGTGAAATAATATTCAATTGATTCAAAATTTTCGGGGCATATTGTCGCCTCAATCCTTTCCTGCCATTGGAGCGGATCAGTCCGATTTTTTCATAATATCTTAGTGTTGAGGGGGTTAATCCCGATTCTCGAGACACGTCAGCAATATCCATAAAATACCCTATTGACTTAAAGTCAACTTTAAGTTGTATGGTGTCTGCCAATATAACAAGCCTTAATAAAAGTACAACGTGTGAGGAGTATGAGAATGGAAACTTCAATGGGCTTACAAGCGATATTGGTTGGCATCGGTGCTACGTTAATCATGGATGTTTGGGGTTGGTTACAAAAAAATATATTTAATAGCCCACCACTGAACTATGCACTGATCGCCCGTTGGCTGGCATTCATGCCTAAAGGACAGTTCGTCCATCGACCCATTATGGCGACGCCATCGATTCGGGGAGAAAAGCCGTTAGGTTGGGTGCTGCATTACGTGATAGGGATTGTTTTTGCGCTGACTCATGTATTCATTTGGGGAAAAGGATGGCTAACTGAGCCGAGTGTGATTCCTGCGATGTTCACTGGTATTGTCACGCTGGTATTCCCTTTTTGTCTCATTCAGCCTTGTCTTGGTTTTGGGGTTGCTGCCAGTCAAACCCCAAGGCCTTGGAAAGCACGGTGGTTAAGTTTCTTAGCACACAGTGCGTATGGTATCGGCTTATTCGGGAGCGCTTTAAGTCTTCACATAGGTAGTGTCATCCTGTGATTGAATCAATGCCGATAACTCAAACACCGCAGACTTGCTTCGTTTGCTATCGGTTGGGCGAGCAATATTTTTACTCGCAAGCCTTTCTTCAACTCAGCTTGTTTTAGCATGTACTCTCCGACTAAAACCGTCACAATCACGCCACTCAATACCGGTGCGCTGTAACGCCAGTCAATGCTGAAATCAATGAGCTCAGGGAAAATAAACAGGATCAATGCTTGTACAATGACCAGAAAACAGACGGTGGTCAGGGTGTACTGTACAAGCATATTTCCGGGTACTTTGAAGGTGCGTGGTGTTGCCAAGTCGCTTAAACGGAGTTTCAGATAAGCAGGAAACATAAATAAGTAAGGGATTAAGAAAATACAGCTGGAAAACGCAAATACCGACCAGAATAGGCCATCACTGTTTTGTGCAAACAACGCATAGAAAGCAATCACCGTCGTGGAAACGATACCGGTTATTTTATTTGCGCCTGAAGGGGTATGGTATTTTTCATGTAACTGGCCAATCATCTGAGGCAGTTCACCTTCTCTTGCCGCTTCTACCGCTGCTCTTCCCGCCCCCATTGTCCAAGTCACCATATTGCCGATAAAGCTCAGTAAAATCATGGTACCGACAATGTAGACCATGCTGCTACTAAACACCGAATCTCCGAACAACTGTCGCAGTGTGGCAATCATTCCCGACACTAAACCAATGTCTTCCACCGGCAACGCCATTAAAATGCCTAGCGTGCCGAAGATATAAAGAAATGCGGTGATACCAATGGCTAAAAATATCGCTTTGGGCATATCGCTCACATCTTTCATATCTTTGCTCATGGTGGCAACGAGCTCAAAGCCCATGAGGTTAAAGACTAATGCAGGCAGAAAGGCGATACCGGAATCAAAGCTCGGTAACATGGCAGAAAAACTAAACTGATTAGCGATGCCATACTGGGCGGCATACATAAAACCACCGACCCCCAGAATGAGGATCACCGCCACTTTCAATACGGCTGAGATATTGACGACCCAGACACCGATGTTGGTTGACACGTTACAAATTGCAATGGTTACCCAAGTCAGAACAATACAAATCGCGACTTGGGAAAATAAAGAAAGATCGAGGTTAAACAGTTCAGAAAATACGCCAGCGAACATGATGTAAACTGCCGGCATCCATAAGCCGACATTTATCCAGTAAAACCACGTTGTTCTCATCGCCCAGCAGGAACCAAAGGCCCTTTTGACCCAGTCATATATGCCACCTTCGCAAGGATAAGATGCGGAGAGTTCAGAGGTAATGAGACCATAGGGAATGATAAAAATGATCAGCGTGGTGACCCACCAACCAATCGAACTGACGCCAATTGCTGCGGATGCACATAAAGTATCCACTGCAATCACGGCACATAGGCTAAACAGAGCGACACTACCTATCCCCATTTGCTGATCTTGTGTCTGAATACTCATGCTCTGTCTCCGTTAGTGACTAAAAGCTTACTAACACCATAGTAAAAGCTTCACGGGGGTAATCTTGTTACTCAAATCACTTATCCGGTGCTCATTTGTTTTCAGGCATAAAATCTTGAGCGAGTGCAGATTAATCAATATCCGACGTCCGTTAAAACAGAAACTTGATTCTAGTCAAGTTATCCTGATCGTACTGAAAGCTGCAATTCCCGCAATGATCCGCTGTAAAATGAGAATCGAGCATCAAACTTGGTTTTCCAGATCATGCTAGTATGGTTTGATTCGTGACGTACATCTTTAAAGCGGTAATGGTCACTTTCAATCTAGAATGAAAGTTGAGCGTTAGAAGTAGCATCTAGCATGAATTTAGAGATAAAAAGATGAGAAAAGAGTCAACAGAGCGAAGGCTGGAAAGGATACGAAGCGCAGCAATCAACTTAGCCTCAAAAAGGGATGTAAATACCATATCGATATACGATATTGCCAAAGAAGCGAGTATCGCGGCATCGAGTGTGTATCACCACTATCCCAATGTTGAAGCCCTTATGTGTGAACTTATGGATGATGTGTTCACCGACTTCGAAACCGTTCTCAACCAAGCGGTCGATAGCGATAAAGTCACTCACTGGTCTGATATAAACCGGATGATCGAAAAAAGCTTTGTTGACTACTACCGCACGAGTCCGCTCGCCCAACACACGCTATTAGGGCAGCATACCTACATGACAATCCGCCATGCTGATGCGCAGAATGATCAGTTATTGGCCCAAAAAGTCGAAAGCATCTATCGGGAACATTTCGTTCTGCCGCCGCTCCCCACGGACGTCAACATTTTTGCGGTTGCTTTACAGGTTGCCGATAAAGTCTATTCAATGAACTATCGAGAAGACGGGGACATTGCGCCAGAGATGGAAAGAGAAGCGATTATTCTCACAGAAGCCTATTTAGGGGCTTACTTACCGCAAGTGCTTCCCAAAGTGGAAAAATAACACCAAAGGGATTGCGCTAACTCGTTGATGTTCCATGATGTGTTCGATCATCAGCTCGCAACATTTCTATAAGTGTAGTTTTGGTTTAACTTATGTCATTCGTCTAGTCGTTATCAATGTCATGTTATTGATATCATTTGCCTTTATCGCTAGTCCTTTAAAACCGTCATTTAAAACCAACGTTTTTCCATTGCTTCCCGACAAACTTTATCGACTTGCTCTCTCAGCCAGATATGTGCGGAATCTAGTTGTAAGCGGGGGTGCCACATCATAGAAATCGTAATGTCATTGGTCTGTACTGGCAGCTCAAATCCCCATAAACCAGATTCACCGGAGTTCAGTGATTCATTGAACAAAAATGAAGCTGGCACTAAGGCGATTAAATCTGAATTTCTGGCGACTTCAAGTGCAGCAGGAAAGCTGGGGACCGTTGCCGCGATATGGCGCGCTACGCCTTGTGCTTTGAGCATTTCATCGACAGGGCCTGAAAAATCACCTCTTCGGGAGGCGATAATATGACTAAATTGACAGTATTGTTGTATCGTTACCTGTTTGCATTGATTCAGTGGGTGTCCTTTTCTGACTACACCCACGAAGTGATCATAAAATAAGGCTTTGATGCGGATTTCAGGCCCCATATTTTTGAGTACACCAATTTCTAAATCGATTTTACCTTCTCGCAGAGCCTCAGAGCTTTTTTGCTGTTTTGGCATGAATCGTAGCCGGACTTGTGGTGCATGTTTAGTCATGTGAGTGATGAGTTTTGCTGCAAACGTTTCAATGAATCCATCGTTGGCACGAATGGTAAAAGTCCGTTCAAGTGTGGGTAAATCTACAGCTTGAATATTTGGCTGAAGAATATTGAGCGCCTCAAACACGGCGTGTCTTGTCCGCTCTTTAATCGACTCAGCATAAGGGGTTAATACCATTTTTCGTCCGGCACGAACCAGCAGTTGATCGCCCGTGATTAAACGTAATCGGGCTAATGTCCGGCTCATCGCTGAGGTACTTAAAGATAACTGATTTGCTGCCCCTGCGACACTTTGCTCCGCAAGTAAAACGTCCAGTGCAGCGAGTAAGTTCATATCAGGCATTGTCATCGTTTTCCCCTGCATTGTTGTTGCACCTAAATGATATGGCGTCTGGTGCAACTATATAATGAAATTGATGCACCTTCCGCCTTGTATGATAGCAATTTAAACTTTAATCTTTCAAAGAAAAGAGGTGGCAATATATGGCACTGTTTATGAGTCAAGCGGGCGATGACGGATTGCCCGGTAAAGAACGATTATTTGCGATGTTGGCCGTCATGATTACGACGACGATGAATGTTTTTGATGGTTCGATGATCAATATAGCATTGCCCCAGATGTCAACATCACTCGGTGTCAGTGCTTCAGAGGCAGTTTGGGTTGCGAATGGTTACTTACTTGCTGTGGCGATGTCTTTAGCTATTTTTTCGGCTCTGGCGACTCGTATCGGTTTTCGTAAGCAGTTTATCGGGGGATTGATTCTTTTTACGCTGTCTTCTGTGGGATGTGCATTATCTTCTTCATTATCAGAGCTGGTGGTCATGCGTTTTATTCAGGGGATTGGTGGTGCCGCGACGCTCAGTATCGCGCCGGCACTCCTTAGAACGATTTTCCCCACCCGATTACTCGGACGGATTTTAGGGATGAACGCCTTATTAGTTGCTACATGTACCGCAGTCGCACCATTAGTCAGTGGTGCTTTGTTGGTTACGTTAAGCTGGCCGTGGCTGTTTATGATTAATGCCCCGCTCGGTGTTGTCGCCGTCGTTTTTTCGAAACGATTTCTTCCTCAGTCAGTTCAGCTTGATACACGTCCTTTAGATAAAATCGGTGCATTGTTTTCTGTCATCATGTTGGGTAGCACGATTTTGTGTGCCAACTCGTTTTCTAAACATGCAACCAGTGATAGCGAACAACAGGCATTATTTTATGCGGTAACTGCGCTAGTGAGTGGTGTGGCATTCGTTTATCGTCAGCGTAGGACCATTGCGCCGTTATTACCGTTAGACATATTTTCAAATCAACGTTTTTCTCTATCAGCGATTACATCTTTCATTTCGTTTATCGCTCAGGGGATTATTTTTATTGCACTGCCATTTTTATATGAGGGTGTTTATGGCTACAGTCCTCTAACATCCGCGCTGCTTTTCCTGCCATGGCCAGTCGGTATTATTCTTGCGGCACCACATGCAGGGAGGCTGGCCGATAAGAAAAATCCGGCAATGATTTCAACGTTCGGGCTTGTCACTTTTGGGATTGGATCGCTGCTATTGATTGGTCTCCCACAAACGCCGTCAGTTTTAGATATTGCGTGGAGAAGTTTAGTTTGTGGTATTGGTTTCGGCTTATTTCAAAGCCCCAATAATCGTGAAATGATGGCAAATGTGAAGGCTAATTATAGTAGTTATGCTTCCGGAGTACTGGCGATGATGAGAACATTTGGTCAATGTCTTGGTACTGCGGTGATTGGTATCATACTATCCCAGTCAGATTCTCTTGCCTCATCTTCCGGAAATATAGTCCACCTAGGGTTGTGGTTTGCTTCCGGCTCCGTATTTTTAGCGATTTTATTTAGTGTGAGTCGGATTAAAAAATAAATAGGGTAGATTCATCTTTTATTCATTGATGGTTGAGCCATGTATTTAACACTTATACCCAAATGACCTTAAGATGCAGTTTCAGCGAGAATCACTGGGCTCAGAGGCAAGGCAGAGATTTGAGTCATAGCCATTCTATGGCGAGAAATAGATCAATGAAAGAGGCAGTAATAACCACCTCTTTCATCTGTCTCATTCGGAAACGAATATACCTTTTAGCTGATCGTTTCTTTATATCGAGTGAGTTACAACGTTTTTAAAAAATCACCAATTTTTGCTTCGTGTTTCTTCACCACATCTGCTGATGGCAGATGAGTATGTTTGTGAGTGAAATAAACCAAAATTGCCATTTGTGCGGTTAAACGGTTTTCAGCTTCATCGAACGCAACAGAGTATTCGCTTTCAAGTGCGCCACGAGTGATTTCTTCTTGATCGTTCGCCGGTAGGCAGTGAAGGAGCATGGCGCCCGGTTTTGCTTTCGCCATGAGTTCTTCTGTAATCACATAATCAGGCATGAATGCCGCCAAGCGTTCTGCTTTCTCATCCGTTTGAGTGACCCAGTAGAAACTATCACCGTACACCACATCACAATCACGAATCTGGTCGACATCATCAGTGATTTCGATATGGCCACCAGATTCAGCACAGAACGCTTCGGCGAGATCAATCCACGCTTGCTCCATATGGTATTTCTTCGGACCAATCTGTTTAAAGCCCATTCCGTATTTCGCACAAGTGAGCATCAGTGAACGACACACATCCGTCGCATCCCCCATGAACGCCAGCGTTAAGTCTGACAAAGCCCGTCCGTCAGTGATATGTTCTTTAATGGTGAATAGGTCTGCCAACATCTGAGTGGGGTGGAAACGCGTATCGAGCCCATTGATTACGGGGACAGTCGACATTTTCAGTAAGCCATCCAATGTTTCCGGGCTATTGGTACGCGCCATAATGATGTCACACATACGAGACAGCACGCGTGATGTATCATCAATCGACTCTTTGCCGCCAAGGTGAATATCTTTTGGCGATAAGAACAGCGCATGACCGCCTAATAGTGTCGCTGCCACCTCGAAAGACACGCGGGTCCGCGTTGAGCCTGCCTCAAAAATCATCGCGACAGATTTACCCTTAAATAATTGAGGAATCGCATTGTCTTGACGCGCTTCTTTTAAATAGCTCATTAATTCCATCATGCGATCCATTTCTTCGACACTGAAGTCTTTCATCGACACCATGTGTTCCATATTTTTTTTGTTGAGATCGGTCGCGCTTGAAGATGGTAATTTCATAATATCATTCCTTCTTGATCAGAATTTGGGGTGTAGATATTCACACCTACACAAAGTAGATTTAATTCGTTATTCAATTGATAGGGCGTTTAAATTAAACGTGATTAATTAAACTGCCGGCACTTGTTGTGATATACAGTGAATATTTCCGCCGCCTAATAATATTTCCCGAGCATTCACCCCATTCACTTTATAATTTGGATAGAGCGTTTCTAATTTATGTTTTACGTCCATATCGTAACGTTCATCTAATAATGGAAATACGATCTGGTGGTTCGTAATCAGATAATTGGCATATGATGCAGCAAGTCTCTCTCCGGCTTCACGTTCCATGCCTGCGGCAATATCGATCCCGGATGCTTCGTCTTCTTCCATAAATAGCGGGCCAGGCATGGGAAGCTTGTGAACCACGATTTTTCGTCCTTTCGCATCGGTCTGGCGGGTTAAACAGTCATAAGCTTCACGGCTAATTGCATATTGAGGGTCATTCTCATCATCACACCAGGTCAGAACAACTTCTCCCGGTTTCACGACGTGAAGAATGTTATCAACGTGACCATTGGTTTCGTCGTTATATAAGCCATGAGGTAACCAGATAATCTTTTCGATATTTAAGTGTTCACTGAGAATGTCGCTCAATACTTCTTTGGTTAAATCCGGGTTCCGGCTTGCATGCAGCAAACACTCTTCCGTTGTATAAAGTGTGCCTTCACCGTCAACATGAATTGAACCACCTTCTAAAACAATCGGTGCGCGATAACGGCTGTCTCCCGTAATTTCACACATTTTCTGCGCGACTTGGTCGTCGCGTTTCCAAGGCCAGTAGAGACCATCAACAAAACCGCCCCAGGCATTAAATTCCCAGTCAACACCACGGCGTTCCCCTTTATCATTGACGACGTAACTGGCGCCGATATCACGCATCCAGGAATCATCGGTTGAGACTTCTAACACTCTGATGTTATCAGGCAGACGAGACACGGCATTATCATATTGGTCTGCACTCACCAGCATGGTAACCGGTGTGGTTACGCGAATCTGTGTCGCGACTTCAACGAAAGCTCGCTGAGCGGGTTTGGCGCCATCACGCCAGTTATCCGTCCGCTCAGGCCATGCCATCCACACTTCACTGTGAGGTTCATGTTCAGCCGGCATTCTGAAGCCGTCTTGTTTTGGGGTTGTCGCTAATAATTTGCTCATCTCAATACTCCTCATTCAGTATCTTGCTGTTTTAATTCATTTTGTTTTCTTTTCAGTGCGCCTGATAGAATCCACTCACCCATCACAATGGTCACGATGACGCCAATCAAGACAGGCGCGGTGTAATTCCAGTCAGCCACTTCCAAATCCAGCGCTTCCGGGAAGATGAAAAGAATTACGGCTTGAAAAACGACCAAGAAACATACGATTGACATTAACCACTGCATTCCCCGGCCACCAGGGACCTTGAATGGTCGCTCATGTCTGCTATCCGTAACGCGAAGTTTCAAGTACGCTGGGAACATGAATAAATAAGGCAATAAGAAGATGCAGCTTGAGAAAGCAAACACGGACCAGAACAGATCGTCGTTCCCTTGTGCGAAAAACGCGTAAGAGATAATGACCACGGTGGAAACGATTCCCGTAATGTTATTTGCCCCAACCGGAGAGCCTTTCTCAGATACTTTTGCTACAGCCGCCGGTAACTCACCTTCTTGTGCAGCTTCAGCCGCAGCCCGGCTTGCGCCCATTGTCCAGCTCACCATGTTGCCGATCAGCGTCAGGAGAGCACAAACCCCGAGGACATAAACCATTGCTGTACCCATTGCACCGCCACCAAACAAGGTTTTAAAGGTATCGATCAAGCCGGCGACCAATCCAATATCTTTAACGGGTAACGCCATCAAAATACCGACCGTACCAAAGATGTATAAAAATGCTGTAATGCCGATAGAAAGGAACACCGCTTTAGGCATGTCGCGAACATCTTTCATTTCTGAAGTCATTGTTGCGACCAGCTCAAATCCCATGAGGTTAAAGACAATCGCAGGTAAGAACGCGACCGCAGAGTCAACACCTGGTGTCATTGTTTGGAGCGAAAATTCATTGGCAACACCGTGTTTCATGCCATAGATAAAACCGCCCACACCGACCGTGCCGATAACAATAATCTTCAAAATTGCGCCAACGTTGGTTACCCAAACCCCAATATCTGCCGAGACATTACAGATCCATACCGTTAACCAGGTCAGAGCGATACAAATCGCAATTTGTCCCCACAATGACAGATCAGGCATAAAGAGTTCGGCGAACATACCGGCAAACATGATGTAAACTGCGGGCATCCATAAACCGACGTTTATCCAGTAAAACCAAGTGGTCCGTACCGCCCATTTGAAATCGAAAGCTGACTTAACCCAGTCGTAAATCCCGCCTTCACCAGGGTAGGCTGTACTTAGTTCTGAAGTGATTAATCCATAGGGGATAACGAAGAAAATCAACATTACCACCCACCAACCGATAGCACTTACACCGATGCTCGCGGAAGCCGTGAGTGTATCGACAACGAGCACCGCACATAACGTAAATAACGCTATACTGGCGACCCCCATTTTTCCTTTTTGCTCAGTACTCATAGTCATTCTCCTTCAAAGAAGTCGTTGCTGCTTTTGATTAAGACTGACTGAATATTGACCTGAACACTGTGATAAAAATTCACTATCGGCTTTGATTGAAGTTTTCATGGATAGATTAAAATAGAGGTAACACTTTTAATTCAAAATAATCGATAAATTCGGAATATTGACTCTGATCAATTTTAGTTTTATTTCTCTTCGACTAGCATGAATAAATATTCTCTATCAATGTGCATACACGACACATATAAAATGAATAAAATTCTAAAGAGGAATTTGTTATGAACAAGCCAATTATTGTTGTTGCTATCGGTGGCAATGCATTACTTCAACGTGGTGAAATAATGAGTTGTGATAATCAAAAAAAGAGCATCACCAAAACATCTGAATCACTCGCTGAATTAAGTAAAGACTACCGGTTAGTGATTGTTCATGGTAACGGACCACAAGTCGGCCTGCTTTCATTGCAAAATGATGCTTATAAAGATTGTCCGTCTTATCCATTCGATGTATTAGGTGCTGAAACGCAAGGTATGATTGGATATTTAATTCAGCAGGGTTTAAATGCCGCGATTGATGATAAATATACCACAACAATATTGACAAGAATGGTCGTAGACTCAAATGATCCTGCTATTTTAAACCCGACTAAATTTATTGGGCCAGTATATAACGAAGCAGAGGCTTTAGCTCTGGCCGATAAAAATAATTGGGTTGTTAAACCCGATGGTCAATATTGGCGTCGGGTTGTACCATCACCAAAACCCAAAGAAGTATTAGAAATTAAAGCAATTAAAGATTTACTTGAAAAAGATCATCTGGTTATTTGTGGTGGCGGCGGTGGTACGCCAGTGATCGAGAAAAATCATGCTTATGAAGGCTTTGAAGCAGTCATCGATAAAGATATGAGTGCAGCGCTGATTGCCAAAGAAATTGGTGCAGAACATTTGGTCATTCTGACGGATGGCACTCATGTTTGTTTAGACTGGGGAACAGAAAACGAACAACAGCTGCATGATGTCTCGGTGGCAGAAATTCAAGGCTATAACTTTGCTGCCGGCTCCATGGGACCCAAGGTTGATGCTTGCTGCCAGTTTGTTCAACAAACAGGAAAAACCGCACATATTGGTGATCTCTATTACGCTCCGGATATTATTAAAGGCACCTCGGGAACTCATATTCATCCTTAATGAACGGCTCAATGCCAATCATTGATCAAAGCGATATGGATACCCGACTGTCCGGGTATCTCTATCCATACTATTGAATCATAGGGTGGATTACATGCAAAAAATTAGCAAAGAGAAAAAATTGGATAGAATACATCATGCAGTGATGAATCTTATTGAGCGCAGAGAAGCGAACGATATTTCGATATACGATATTGCCAAAGAATGTGGCATCGCAACATCAACGGTATATCATCACTATCCAAATATAGAATGTCTCTTCCAATCACTGATGGCGGATGTATTTACAGATTTCGATGCTATATTAGATAGTTGTATAAAACCGGATGAAATTAAACATTGGTCTGATATTAACCGTATGATTGAATCTGGATATGTTCAATATTATGAAGATAATGCGATTGCACAAAAGTTAATATTGAGTCGGCATACGTTCACCAGTATCAATCATTCTGATGTGGAAAATGATTTCGCATTAGGTAAACGCGTCGAAAATATCTATCACCGTTATTTTAATCTTCCGGCATTGCCTGAAAATATTAATATTTTTGCTATCGCACTGCAAACTGCGGATAAGGTTTACTCGCTTTCATATAGAGAGCACGGCTGTATACAAAGAGATATGGCAGAAGAAGCGGTCAGATTAACTCAAGCTTATTTAGGACTGTATCTTCCCAATCAAATGCAACGGATATACCCCAGTAATTCTCGCTGAAACTGCATCTTGAGGTCATTTGGGTATATAAACATTAAATTTGCGTTTTGTTCCTTACATCTGATTGGGCGTTAACTAAGATTTTTAATTTCAGTATTGACCGTTTAACCTTTTATATCAATTGTCTGTCATCGGTTGATGAGACGAATTCCCCCGTGTTGTTTGTCACACGCTGGTTTGTTCAATGATTGCGTCAGGCATCAGTATCCGTAAGTGTTTCACCATATCTTGACCAGCTTGCTGTAAGCTTTCTAATGGCATTTCGGGTAGGCTTTCCAATATAAACCACATATTGCGGGTATCTGATTCAATGCGTGTTCGGAGCCCTTGTCGCCAATTCCAACGGCGACATGTTACGCCGATCGCGTCACGCCATATGACTTCTCCGGCGTTTGGAGATTCAGTCGTTGGCGAACCATCTTTCATGGTGTCAAATCGTTCTGTCCCGTCGGCAATCGTGAGTGTCGGTGTTCCTTGGTAAGCATCAATATTTTCTCCGCCAACAGGAAGCGCATATTGAATACTGATCGCGTTATAGATATCCACAATCGGATCAATGCTTTCCATGCCGCCGTTTTTCAATACTCGCTTTCTCAGTGCTGCCGCAGAGCATGGTGTTCGATTCGGTTTCGAACCAAATTGACGAAAAACATCTCCCCAAGCATCAATGTGAGACTCTGCCCATGCGTAGTCGCTCTCAATCACAAATGTACAAGCCGCTTGCAGAACCTGCTTTGCGTACTCCGGATTCTGGATGGGGGTTCCCTGAACGGAAATGCTCAATGCTCTAAATTTTGGGGCGATATGATAAATTCGATCGTCAATCGACGGTACTATCACTACCATGAGATTCATTCCTTTGGTTATTGATTGATGATATTGACCGATGGTTAAGGCGATAACAGGTTATCAAGCCACGACGCCAGAATGGTTCACTCTGGCGTTTATTATATGATGCATATCATCGATTATGTCTATTAACCCGTTTACATCGTCTTTATTCAGCATCGTTGTTCTGGTCACGTTGACGTTTGCGCTTACTTGATGGTGCTAAACCGATTGGTTTGCGTGGGTAAAATGATCCTCTGACACGCAAGGACGGTGATATCACCTTGGCTTGTGTGCTCGACAACCGCGCATTTCTTACATATCCCACTCTGGCATTTATGCTGAATATTTATCCCATTGCTTAAACAAACGCGAAGCAGCGTTGATTTCTTGCTTGCTGAATAAGCTTTGTCATCGATATCAACGGGTATTTTTTTAAACAGTCCAAACATATTTATATTTCCATTACGATTAGCTTATATGCAATAAAGTACATAAATAATGCAATAACACCGTCTAAAACACGCCAATAGACCGGTTTAGAAAATATTGGCGTGAGCAACCTTGCTCCAAACCCTAAGGCGAAGAAGAATATGAATGAAGCCATAATCGCGCCCACGGTAAAGAACAACTGTTGTTCTGCGTAATTGGTGGAAATTGAACCAATCAAAAGAACCGTATCAAGATAGACATGTGGATTGAGCCATGTGAACGCTAAACAGGTTAAAATAACCTTGGTGAATGGTAATCCGTCACTACCTTCTGCGGAGAGAGATGATCCACTGTGCCATATGGCTGAGCGTAAGTTTTGCGTGCCGTAAAAAATCAGAAAGGCGACCCCAAAATATTTAGCAGCGATAGAAAATTGAGGCAGTAGCGATACAATAGTTGCCATCCCATAGACACCAATGGTGATCAGAATTGCATCGGATAGTGCACAAAAAATACAGATTGAAAAAACATACTGCTGTTTTAAGCCTTGCTTGAGGACGAAGGCATTCTGAGAGCCGATTGCCAAAATTAAGCTAAAACCCAGCGTGATCCCTGCAATGAATGCTTCCATTACGCCTTTTCTCCTATTAGTGATTTGAATTTTTCAACGGTTGATGTTCGATGATATCCGTTCATGTACTTTTCATCACGCGCCATTAAGAATTCGTGCGCTTTTTTGTGGTTCCAAAATGGTAGCGTAGGATAGAGATGATGAAGTAGATGGTAGCCATCAGAGGCCGGATGGAACAGCCAGCGATCGACAAAGGATAAGTTGTTGAATGTTGAACCTAATTCAGAATCAGACAACGTATAATCGTGTTCCGCCATTTCAGCGATGTAGCGTATCGCAGGTAAAACTAAAAAAAAGGCCACCAGAGCAATCATTGTCAATCTTACTGCAATCTCGCTTGAAGCCAACTGTGCTATCAAGGCGTATAGACCAGCGTAATAAAGGACAGTCATCAATATGACTGCTTTATTGGCATGAATTTGTTTATAAAAGCTGAATGTCATGGCAACCATGTTTGTGAATGGTTGATCCTGATTTTTATATCGTGCCATACATGGATCGTTTTCCTCCCCAAAATAGGCATGATGCATTGCATGGCTCATTCGATAGGCTTTGACTAACTGAAAAACTTGGATGCCAGCGAAGATATTGACCAATAAGTCGTTAATAGTATGGTTGTCACTGGCACAATAATGGCTGCCACTATGTACTAAGTTTTCTTGGAATCGAAGGTTTATCGCGAATAATATGACAGCGAGAGCTGCCAATAGCCATGTGATTAAACTGTTGCCATCCCAATATTTGGCTGCCATGAGAGCAACCGCAAAGGCAATCAGTGTCGAGAGCAACGACCTGCCGACAAACTGAGTGAGCGATGGCGTGAAAAAGAGATTGAAGAACTCTTTATGTTCCTTTTCAGTGAGTGAACTTTCGCTTATTGACATGACCATGCTCCTTCACTTGAACGTTGGAACTGAGTATCAAAGTAAAATTTATCTGAGGTAGGGCTTTCTTCGGTCTTGACTAATTCTGTATCAGTCAGCCTGAATGACAATAAATGAGTGGTTAACACGTTCATCGTAACAAAATCCTTTAATTTCAATTGCAAATAAACGACTAAGCCTATTTGGGAGCCTAATCTAATCAGATTGATTCGAAAATGCAATGAGTTTGTATTAAATTGGTTGCCGTTTGGTTAAATGTGAGTTTTGTTGATTGAGTTGTAGTAAGTCAGGAGAAAGAGATTGAAAGACATTGAAGTTATTTTAGTGAATGCTTTTATTGAAAATGGCTCTGGCGGGAACCCTGCGGGGGTGGTGTTGTATGCCGATGATCTGTCAGATGAAGAAAAGCAAGAAATAGCCAATGCGGTTGGTTATTCCGAGACTGCATTTGTATCACAGGATGATGACGTAGACTTTGCGCTGTCATTTTTTACCCCAACCGATGAAGTTGATTTTTGCGGGCACGCAACATTAGCCGCATTTTCAGTCATGTACCAAAAGGGGATTATCACCAATGGGGAATACACACAAAAAACCAAAGCGGGGCGACTCGGTGTTACGGTTGCGTCAAATGGTTATGTCGTCATGGAGCAGAACTTACCGGAATATCTTCATGTTCTTGATTACGAATCTGTATCAGCGTTAATCGGTATTGATGCTGCGTTGCTGGAGTCAACCCAATTACCGGTTGAGGTGATCTCGACAGGATTGCCCGACATTATTGTTCCATTACCCCGTGGCTTCCTTGATAAAATCCAAGTGGATGAAGATTTACTCAGGGATTTTTCACAACAACATCAGGTGACGGGGATGCATGTGTTTGAACTGTGCGATGAAAGTAGCGGATTAACCGCAAGTTGCCGAAACTTTGCGCCTTTATTTGGTATTCCCGAAGAATCAGCAACCGGGAGTGCAAATGGTGCACTTGCATGTTATCTGACCAAGCATCTTTATGGCGGGCCCGTTAACCATTTCACGTTCGAGCAAGGTCGGGCAATGGGGAAAACCTCGAGACTTACAGCGTCAGTTGAATCAAATGAGTTTGGTATTATCAAAGTTTCGGTTGGTGGTTGTGCGCAAACATTCGGGGAGCGGACAATCTCCGTGTGTTAATTTTTATTCTTGTGGCTTTGGGGGCAGGGCAACGAGTGATCAAGCCAAACAACATTAAACTGTATATATACACATAACTTTCTATTGGTATACTATCCCTCGGTTTTTTTAGTGATAGGGTTAAAAATGACCAATTCCTTAGAGGCTGGCATCAGAGAGCTAGTTGAAGAATTCCAATCTAATGGTAAATCTTGCCCCTCAAAGCTAACGATTGCAGAGCGGCGTGCTGGCTATATTGGCAGCACTGCCTTAGCTGGCGAGAGTCCTAAAATAGAAAGTGAATTCTTAGATGTAGTGAATGGTATTCAGGTTAAAGTTTATAAGCCAACAAATGGGGCGAACTTACCGATTACGGTTTATTTTCATGGCGGCTGTTTTATCAGCGGTGGTTTTGCGACGCATGATGTTCAGTTAAGGCAAATCGCACTCCTGTCCGGCTCGATAGTTGTCTGTATTCAATACAGGCTTGCGCCGGAGCATACTTACCCCGCAGCGCACGATGATGTCTACCAAGCTGTACTTGGTATTAAGGCGCATGGGCACAAGTATGGTGGTGATTCAGAGCATTTAGTCTTTGTTGGTGACAGTGCCGGTGGGCAATTGGCTCTGGCGACGACGCTCAGGCTCAAGAAGTTGCAGCCGTGGTTGCCACGTAAGCAAATTCTTATTTACCCAATGTTGGATCCAACAGGTAACTCACAGAGTTATAGAGAAAACGGGGCGGATTATATTATCACGGCCAATATGCTGCTTTCCGGGTTTGATTTATACGCAAACAGTGACTCCAGAGTCATGGCTGAACCAGAGCTTAATCTTTTAAGTTGTGATTTCAGTGGATTACCGGCGACGGCTATCATCACAGCAGAGTTTGATCCGTTACGTGATGAAGGTGAGCGACTTTACAAGTTATTGCTTTCACAAGGTGTTGAAGCATACTGCGAGCGTTATTTGGGTGTTATCCATGGTTTCTTTCAGCTTTCTGGCGTCAGTGGTTCAGCAAAGCGCTGTATCGCTGCAGTTTCAAACCAAATCAAAAATTAGACATAACAGGCGATCCAATGGGTGCATTTCCAGTTGTCAGTTGTGGTTTTAAATGATGCTCTCGTGGGGCAACTGGGCACCAAACAACAGCGTCGCTTCTATCGATATAGTGTTATCTATAAAGTTATAACTAGAAATGATAATAATTATCATTATAATCCTTATTCTAAATAAAGTAATAAGGCAGTCGTAAATGAAAATATCGAACAAGAAGCTTTTGCTACCAATTACGGTTTCAACTTTAATCCCCCTTTACGCAGTGGCTCAAGCCCCACAAACAGAAACAATGGTTGTTATGTCGAGTCGGACCGACTTGACGCAGGAAAACTCTGCACAAGTTGTCAGTATTATCACGCAGGAGAAAATTGAACAGCAATTGGCCCTGACCAGTGATAGTTCTCAGGTCTTATCAAATTTGTTGCCGGCATATTCTCCTAATACTCAAAAACTCAACAATAGCAGTCAGACATTCAGGGGACGGTCCGTCCTGTATATGATTGATGGTGTTCCTCAGTCGAACCCGTTGAGAGAGGGAAGTCGTTCAGCACACACGATTGATTTATCGATGGTAGAAAGAATCGAAGTTATCCATGGCGCCACTGCGATTCACGGACTCGGAGCCACAGGCGCTATTATTAACTTCATTACCAAATCAAATAATACCAGTGAGCCACTGAAGCAACATTTTGATTTGCAATTAACAACCCCGACGAACGATGCAGACACCGATTCACTTGCCTACCGGGCAACTTACAATGCCAAAGGCTCCAAAGATAATTGGGACTATCTGGTCGGCGTGACTGGGGATGTTCAGGGCATTTTCGAAGATGCCAATGGCAATGATGTCGGTTCGGCGACGGTTCGCGGTGATCTGATGGACTCTCGTAGTTATGACGGGTTTGTGAAATTAGGATATTGGTTTAGTGATAGTGAAAACCTGCAATTTGCTGTGAACCAATATCAAGTTAAAGGGCAAATGAATTATACCGGCGTGCCGGGAGATCGGGATAACGGCATTGCGACATCCTCTGTGAAAGGTCGCCCGGTTGGGAAAGCTGCGTTAAATGATGTTCAAACCTACAGTCTGGTTTATACCGATACCGATTTCTCGGGTATGTCACTCAAGGCGCAAACATTTTATCAGCGTTTTGTCGGGCGCTATGGTGCAACAACGTCTTCCAGCTTCCAAGACCCGAGCACACCAGAAAAGATCTACGATCAGTCGCAAAATGAGTCGGATAAAATTGGGGCTAAATTCAGTTTATCGAAGGAAGGGTTGTTGAACCAAACACTGAATATTACGGGTGGTCTCGACCTTTTGAAAGACACCACAAGCCAGAATCTCATTCTGACCGGGCGAACCTATGTGCCGGAAACCACGTACTATAATTACGCACCATTCTTACAACTGGAATACCAACCAATCGAGCGCTTAGTGCTGCAAGCCGGTGTGCGATACGAGAACGCAAAGCTTGATATACCAACCTATCAGACGGTTGCAGCTCGAAACGGCGTGACGGTTGATGGGGGCTCTCCGAGCTTTGATAAAACAGTATATAACGCGGGAGCGGTGTTTAAGCTGACACCAAGTGTGAGTGCCTTTGCCAACTACTCTCAAGGCTTTGGTATGCCAGATGTCGGGAGAGTACTTCGTGGTGTGAAAAAAACCGGACAAGACGTCGATGATTTGATCGACCTCTCACCGATCATCACAGATAACTACGAAGGTGGTTTTCGTATCAATAAAGATAGCCTTGATTTTGAAATCAGTTACTACGAATCCATATCAAAGCTAGGAAGCCGTATTGTTAACAATGGCGGTTTATATACGATCAAGCGGGAAAGAAAAGAAATAAAAGGTGCTGAAGCATCAGTGGGTTATCAGTTCAATCAGCAACATCGATTCGTGACGGGTTATTCTTATATTGAGGGTAAATCAGATACTGATGGTGATAACCAAGTTGATACGAAACTGACGGGTGCAGATATCCCACCAAACCGTTTACGTATTGCCTGGACGGCACAGTGGACACCGGATCTCTTCACAATGCTGCAAGCGAATCATAATTTTGACCGGACATTCGATGACGAGGCACTTAATTTCAATGGCTATACATTAGTTGATGCTTCCATGGAATACACGCTGCCGGTCGGAAAACTGAGAGTCTCTGTCGCGAACTTACTCAATGAAGATTATTTCACTTATTATTCGCAAAGTGCTTATCAAGATGATGATTTTTACTTCAAGGGAAGAGGGCGCACACTCACGATTGGATATGGACTAAACTTCTAGGGGCCATGCCCCGCGCCGCGATCAATACCCGTTCAGATTGAACAAAATTCAACCACGAAAGGTCAACAACCCCTCTGATTATCTGACACGCCATCTTCATTTGAATGAAGGTGGCGTTTTTTATACGGATGATGGTCTCTGTGATTACGGTTTTCTTTTACACAGTAACGGGCAATTACGACAGAATTTCATCGGCTCGGTTGCCTTATAGTAGTAACAGCAGGTACGCCGAACCCTGACAGCCTTCGATGGATTCTCAGACATGGATGGCTCAGTGTGATAGCGAGCGATAGGGTTGGCTGGTGTGTTATAGATTTCCGTCGTGTTTTTATCGAGTAAATAGGCTAAATCCGATTGTGCGATCATCAATTGTTGTGGCTGGGAAAGATCGCTCAGGATCCATCTTTCGTAAATGCTGAAAATACGTACCGCGATATTTTCCCACAACACAGCCGATGGCACCCGGGTTAACTTGTTCAGTTGGGTCACTAATAAAGATAAATTGCCTTGAAAAGCCTGCGTCAATAAGGTTTGACGCCAATGGTCTCTCGTTTGTAACGGTACGGTAACCTGAACATTTTTAAGCGGCATTTTGGAGCGCCACAGCCGGTCTTCCAATGGATATTCAAAAATACAATTCTCAATCGATACATCTAAGCCCTTGTTGTAACAAGACATCGCATAAAGCATTGGCGCTAAGGTTAGAAAAGCAATGCGTTTGATGACCAGAGAAGCCGTCACTTTCAAGTCAGGGGCACCAATTTCGGGCTGTATTTGTCTGAGAACCTCCAGACAGGTTTCATCGTCCAGTAGTGTGAGCGTATCAACGGATAGCAAAGCCGCACAGCGACTGTCCCTCAACCCGAGTTCTTCTAGTTTTTCCCATTCATTACCGAGTAGGGAATGGTTTTCGTTATGCATTGTTTTTGTTGTCATCAGAAAGAGAACGTCCTTTACCATATGGGATACACATCGGGGTACCAAACAGAGGATCCCGGGTGATGTGGCATTTCATACCAAATACGCTTTCAACCATATCAACATCGAGAATATCTTCGGGAGCGCCCTGCCGAAAAACGGTGCCATCTTTGACTGCAATCATTTGGTGCGCATAACGGCAAGCCAAGTTGAGATCGTGAAGAACCATCAAAATGGTGCAATGCTGCTTTTGGTTCAATTCAAACAACAGATCTAAAATTTCTATTTGATGGGTGAGATCCAGATAAGTCGTCGGTTCATCAAGTAACAGGACATCCGTATCTTGCGCCAAAGCCATGGCTATCCATGCTCGCTGTCGCTGACCGCCAGACAGAGACTCAACGCTTTGTTTGGCTAATGCTAGCATGTTGGTATCTAGCAAGGCTTTTTGAACCAAACGTTCATCTTTTTCACCCCAGCTATTTAACCAATTTTGATGCGGGTAGCGGCCTTGCCTGACCAATTGCTCAACGGATAGTCCTTCAGGCGCAACAGGGCCTTGGGGCAGAATCGCTAACCGTCGGGCCACGGCCTTACCGGACTGCTGATTGAGATTCTTGTCATAGAGAAATATCTCGCCCGCCTGTGGTTTGAGTAGGCGAGCCAGTGATTTGAGTAAAGTCGATTTACCACAACCATTACCTCCGACCAGAGCCGTGATCTGATGGGGTTGGATCGTTAAATTAAGCGAGTTGATTATCGTTTTTTTACCGTAGCCAAGTAACAGGCTTTCTGTTTTTAACGGCGCTGTTTTTGACGATTCTGCTTCTGACGGATCGATTTCTAACAGATCGGTTTCTAACGGATCGTTTGCTTGCAAAGAAGTCACCAATTCAATGTCTCTCTTATCTTAAAAGCGCTGACGGTACAGCAAATAAATGAAGAATGGCGCACCGATAGCCGACACAAATACACCTGCCGGTATATCTAACGGTTGAAATAAAGTTCGGCCACATAAATCAGCCAGCATCACCAAACAGGCACCGGTGCAGGCAGTCATTGGCATTAATAAGGCAAAACTTCGTGTGACAAAACGGCGGGCAATATGAGGCGCAATTAAACCCACAAAGCTTACCGCCCCTGCATAGGCGATGGCCGGTGCTGCCATGACGACGCTTAGAAATAACAAACAGACTCTGGTGGACTGTAGTTGAATCCCCAGACCGACAGCGGTTTGGTCTCCCAGTTCTTGTACGTTGATTCTGCGGGCAAAGAACAGAGAAAGAATCAGGCTGACGAGAACCCATACCGCGAGTGCTTTCACATCATCCCAACTGGCCCCATAGACACTGCCTGTCAGCCAGATATAGGCGGTGAGGCTTGTTGATTCTGAGCTGACCGCAATGAGAAAAGTTACAATCGCACCCATGAAAGCCGATACCCCAATGCCAACTAAAATCAATCGCATCGGCGTCACACCTTTATGCCAGGACATGAGATATATCGATAAGCTGGTGATGAATGCACCACCAATTGCAAAAACAGGTAACCACTCGATACTCAGTATCGCTTTGAAAAAAAAGAGAAAGCATACTGCGGCGGCAGATGCGCCACTGGTAATCCCGATGATATCCGGAGAGGCCAGTGGGTTGCGGATCATAGATTGAAGCACAAGCCCTGAACACCCTAACGCAGCCCCAACCAGCGCAGCCATTAACATACGAGGCAAGCGCAACATTTCGACCACAAATGGAGAGGTTGCATCAGGGGTAAACCGGTTCAATAAGGTCGCGCTCACATCAACGTGCAGTGTACCTATCGCCAACGAGCACCACATCACCAATAAAGTGAATAATAAAGAGATAAACAGAACGGTCAGATCTGATATGGATACAGAAAAAGATAGCCAATGACGGCGTACTGTTATTTGTTTATCCATAACGATGTCCTTTCCGGGCGAGGAAAATGAAGAAAGGGGCGCCCAGTAATGCGGTCATCACACCAATCGGTATTACTTGTGGTGCCAGAATGATCCGCCCCAAAACGTCCGCCAGCAGTAACAATATTGCGCCCCAAATCGCACTAAGAGGCAGTAACCATTGATGATTGTTACCGACGATCGCTCTTGCCATATGCGGGACGATTAAGCCAATAAAGCCAATGTTTCCGGCGATGGAGACACAAAGACCTGCGAGACTGACGATCAACAGACTCAGGACGATTTTAAGCAAGAAGATACTTTGCCCCAGCCCTGTTGCGATATCGTCTCCGGATAGCAACACATTGATATGTGGGGAAAGTAAGATGGCAGCAAGTATCCCTAGATATATATAAGGTAAAAAGGGGGATACGGTGGATAATTCATGCCCGGAGACAGAACCCGCAACCCAAAATAGGACACTGTCTAATCCCTCCTGCCCGATGATGAGGATGCCCTGAGTAAAGGCCATAAATAGCGCTGAAATTGCGGCACCGGCAATGACCACTCTCACGGGAGATAGACCATCACGCCCCATACAGCCTAATCCATACACCAGCCCCCCGCCTAATGCAGAACCTGCAAAAGCGATCCAGATATAGTTATCAAGTGAGCCGACACCCAAAAATTCTGTAAACAAAACAATCAAGAAAACCGCACCGCTGTTAACACCGAAAACCGCCGGAGAAGCCAATGGATTACGGGTCAGAGACTGCATCAGAACACCAGCGACAGCAAGACCGGCCCCAACAGAACAAGCAATCAAGCTGCGAGATAAGCGTATTGTTGTGAGAATGACATGATCAATCGAGTTGGGGTCAGTTGACCAAAGTGCGCCCCATGCCTTGGTGAATGGAATCGGGTACTGTCCAACCAGCATACTGCTTGTAAAAGCAATCAAAATGAGGAGCAGCGATAAACAGACGATCCCTAAGCGGTCACGATAATTCGATTGAATCAATTTCATAAATAACGCGATTGCTCTTCTGATTTGAGATGATAAAGATTGGATAGCTGGTCGAGTATCAGATTGGCGCCCAAAATACCGCCAGACAACAACCAGCTCGTTCTATCAACGATGTACACTTCACCATTTCTCGGGGCATTAAGGATCTTCCACAATGGGTGGTGACTCCAGCTTCGGTAATTCTGTTGAACGGCTGGATCGTCAGACTGGGGAATGATGAAAAACACATCTGCATTTATGGTGGGCAACGATTCTTTTGATTTGAGTTTCATTCCCCAACCCGCGAAATCATTTGCCTTTGGGAATTGAAATCCGATCGACTTTAATACCATTCCCGGGAAGCTATCTTGTAGATATAAACGTAAATGGTCGGCTCTGACATTGATGATCGATGCTGTGATTGGCCATTTTGCATTGTTTCCCTGAAGCTTTGCTCTGAATTGTGTGACACGGCTGTGCCACTGTCCTAAAAGCTTCGCTTCTTCTGATTCGTGCCTTGTTGCTTTGGCGATAAGTGCCAGCGTTCGTTTAAAGTTGTAAACATTTTCAGTAAAGATGGTTGGCGCGATTTGTGAGAGTTGAGGATAAATTTTCTCATGGCGTGATTTCGAGCCGATAATCAAGTCTGGATGAAGGGCTGCGATTTTTTCCAGATTAGGCTGTGTTTCCAGACCCACATGTACGACGCCTTTTAACGGTTCACGTAAATACCGATATGTTGGCTTTTCGGCCCAAGCGTCGACGACGCCTATCGGACGAAGGCCCAAGGCAATGGCAGAATCTGTCGCGCCTTGAAATAAAGTGACGATACGAATCGGTTGCTGAGGAATGTCAGTGTTCCCCATCGCATGAGCGACGGATTGAGGCGCAACCTCTCCTGAATAAGCAAAAAAGCTGGAGAATAGGCAGAGGGGGAGGAGAAGCACAGGGTTTAAAATAATTTGACTAACGATTTTACTAACGAAAGCAACAACACTGCGAATGCGCATTCATAAGGCCTTATTGAGCATTTGATTATGATAATGATAAGTATTGTTATTTACATGTTTTCGATGCTTTAGTCAAATCTGTATATGATTCATCGACACCTAAGCGGATTTGTACTTGATACATTGAGCCTCTGCAACGATTAAAAAAATATCTGTTTACCTGTGATAGCCCGACAGAACACCATTAGTTGCTTGGTAAAGAGATCGCGTTAAGCTTGTAATTTAAAAAATAAGCAGGACACGCACCTCAAGGAGTGGATTCGTTAGAGGTTGAAGTCGTTCCAGGTCTTTAAACTAGCTCTCGAAGTGAATGATTGTTTGCTCGATTTTATGTCGGGGTATTGAATAATTAAGGGCAGTTTTGCGTGCCGATAGAGATGAATCACCGGTTTGAATGGATGACGAGTGTGGCAACTGAATTGATATTAAACGGTATTGTTCAGGAAATATGAATCCCGAGCATTCTCTGCTTTTTGAGCTGTTGTTTCGCGAGATTAAGCTGTTCGGTTGAACCGACCCAGAGTCTGGGTTTCTTTTCCAGCTCAGTGCAGAGTTTGAGGCATTCCTGCTGAGACAAAGAAACAAGATCATTGGACACCCACTCACATGACGAACCTAAGGTGTGACGATAGACTTGTCCTAACATAGGTTGTCACTTTGAGATTAACGCCTGATGTATTTCATCGGGCGTTTTGTATTTTAATGCCATATGGGGCCATCTCTAAGGGCGACGCTAGACACACTCAGCCTTCACAGCGTTGAATACCAAAAGGTTGTGAATGGCTAGAATTCGCTACAGCTTTGAATTGAATCGCATTTTAATCAGCAATATGCGCAAAATGAGAGTTGGTGGTGTTCTTTGTCAGCCCCTTCTTTTATGCTAACGGCATTCATCCACAACCAGCCCCATGTCACGATTATGAAAACAACCCTCGACCATCTGCCCGAATATAAACAGCGTGAGCTGGCGACGATCTCAACCATTCTGCGTGACACGTTAGACGATTATCTGCAAGGCAAAACGGGTAGTAAAAGTGAATTTCGTATTCTGAAAATCATCCTGTTTGGCAGCCATGCCAAGGGGAATTGGGTCAAGGATCCGGTCAATGGTTATATCAGTGATTACGATATTCTGGTGATTGTGAATAAAGCGGTAATGGTGGATGACGATGTGGTCTGGCAACGCGCCAAAGAACTGATTGACCGTAAAGTCACCTCTGCACCGCTGGGTTTGATTGTGCATGATTTGAATGAAGTGAATAATCGACTGCAACAGGGCCATTATTTCTTTAAAGATATTCGCGAAGAGGGGATTGAACTATTTGCCGCCACACCGAAACCGTTGGTAGAGCCAGGGGATTTAACTGAGGCAGAAAAACGGGAAATCGCCCGTAAGCATTATGGACAGTGGTCTCACTCAGCATATCGTTTTTCTCGTAATTACGAGTTTTCCATGTCTGAGGATGATTTAATTAACGCCGCATTTATGTTGCACCAAGTAACCGAACGTTATCTAGCGTGTACCCTACTTACTTGTACCAACTACTTACCCAAATCTCACAATATTGAAAAACTAAGCAAGCTGTGTGCTCAAATCGATGCTGAATTTACAACAATTTTCCCGCTCGACAACAAGTTTCACCGCCGCAGTTTCCGCCGCCTGCAACGGGCTTATATCGAAGCTCGCTACTCCGAACATTACGAAATCACTGAAGAAGAGCTTCATTATCTGGCAACCGAAGTACAGCGTTTGCAGGCATTAACAGAGCGGGTTTGTCGGGAGAGGATAGGAGAGGTTTGAGCGCACTTTTAACCTTGATTTGCTTAGCCATTGGTTCCGAAATTTGCCGCACAATTTAGTTTCTCGATTTCAGAGGCATTGGTGTTCTGTGCGCCAGTTCATCTTTCAGAGATGAAAGACGAACCAGAAAATCTTTTTGTTTGGCGGTGTCGCGTGTTGTCCAGAACCACCTTTTACGGGCGTCCTGCCCGAAAAAGCCTAACCATTCTCCCGGAATGGTTTTCTTGGTTGAGTGGTTGATTTGGATTGAGTGAAACATAGCAAAAAGCCAATTTGGTCACAGAGCTCAGGGTGAAAAATCAGGACGATTTTTCAGGATTGCTTGAGCAGGAGCGAATCAATCCGACCCGGCCAGCGCCCACGAACTAAACCGTTCTTTTGGGTACTTTTGGAACGCCAAAAGTATCTGGGGCGCTGTTGGAGATGCTATTGAAATCGGCAAAATCAATCGCGCACCAAACCGCTGCATCTCCATTTTTAATCTTTCCCGCCTCCGGCTCTCCAGATTTGACGCACAATTATGTTCTGCGATTTCAGTAGCATCGGTGTTCTGTGCGCCAGTTCATCTTTCAGAGATGAAAGACGAACCAGAAAATCTTTTTTGTTTGCTTGGTCACACGTTGTCCAGAACCACCTTTTACGGGCGTCCTGCCCGAAAAAGCCTAACCATTCTTCCATGAATGGTTTTCTTGGTTGGGTGGTTGATTTGAGTTGGGTGAAACATAGCAAAAAGCCAATAGGATCGATACTCTCAGGGTAAAAATTCAGGGAAGAATTTTTAGCTTTTCGTGAGCAGGAGCGAATAAAAGCGACCCTGATTACGTGTGCTGAACTTAAACTCAAGGCACTTTTGGGGACTTTTGCTGCTGGGCAAAAGTCTCTGGGGCGCTGTCGAAGAAGCCATTGAAATCGGTAAAATTAATCGCGCACCAAACCGCTGCACCTCAAATTTTATCTATATCAAAAAATATCATGTTTATGTCAATTTTTTCTGGCGATTTTCTGCAACTTATTTAATGCTATGTACGGTGTTTCGATGCTTATTCGCGAACAAATGGGGCTTATCCGAGATGTGTCTAAGGGTGGGAACGTTAGTCAATCATTTGTGAGTGAGTTAGACAGCGTTGTGCTGTGGTTTCTGACGTGGTGATATTTTTTTACTGGCATTTTGTCTGTATTTCCATGCTATTAGGACAAAAATTTCATCGAGTGTCAGTAAGTTATACAGAAGTATTTCTGTAGAGTGGTTCTGTATAATAAACTGTTATATGCGTGGCATCTTTACCGTGGCCGGTGAGTAAACCGACACAGTAGTTTAGGAGTAGTTGAAGGAAACAGGAATATGGCAACGTACATTGAAGAGCAGTTGAAATACTGTAAAAAATGTGGAGAAACAACTAAGCATTTCAGAAATAACTCAAAATCCAGTGGCTTCATGCTGTTGGTCCATTTAGTACTGACCGTGGCAACCACTGGTGTCTGGTTAGTTCTTGTAATTGTGTGGAAGATTTTGAACACGAAAATTGGCGGATGGAAATGTAGCGAATGTGGCTCATAAGGTCATATAACCAAGAGTTCCAGTTCGTTCCGGGCCCTCCACCGGATGCCCTTTCGCTGTGCTACAAGGGCACCGCTGAACAAAAGCGTTATCTGCAAGGAGTAAATCGTGCCATACGATATTGATTTATGGACAAGTCGGGTTGCAGCAAGAAGCGACATTTCGTCACAAGTAGTTCATTTGACACGTTCGGCGGAAATTAATGAAAAAAGAAAGGACCAGTAGATATTTTGGTCGAGATTCTAAAATCTGGAGTTATCAGAGGGTCGACTACAGAAAGTGGCTTTGTTTGCGGTGACATCTCTGCTACTTGCTTTCAAGATGCCCCTTTATATTCGTTGGCCCAAAATATTCATACCGAGGAGCAATATAGAAAAGACAACGAACATGCCAAAGTTCGGTATGTCGGAGTCGGGATAATGTTTCCAAAATCCTACGTGTTTCGAAAAGGTGGGCGACCGGTAGTTTATGAAACAACTAGCAAAGCAAAAGAAATTCTGCCTGAAGATGAGTGGTGGAGAATAGTTAGATTCGACTTGAATCGAGACGATCAAATTATCGATTGGACTCATGAAAGGGAGTGGCGGCTTCCGGGAAACTTTAAGTTTGATCTTTCTGAAGCTACTGTATTGCTTCCTAACAAATATGGCTACGATCGATTCCTAAAACTATGCGAAGAAGTTGATGGGGTAGATATTGTCTCTGAAATAAAAGGAATAGTTAGTCTTGGTGCCGTATTTTACTGAAGCAGATAACAAGAGCAAGCATCAGACTAACTAATTGCTCAGGCTCTTAGTTAGCTGCTGTTGCAAGCGTTAGCTGCCAAGAGGAATTGTATGGAATTTGAATTAGATTTGTCTCCTTCAGACGAGAGCATTAATGAAATTAGAGATGGTTTGGTTGAACATAACTCACAGTATCTGAATGGAATAGAGCGTAATAAAATCGCGTACTACATCACTGAACGTGGGAAGAAAGTCGCAGGCGTAACTGCCGAAATATTTGGGAGTTGGCTACTAGTTAATTTTCTTTGGGTAGATAAAGAATTACGCGGTTCTGGAATGGGTAGTGAGTTGATGGCTAAGCTCGAAGCCTATGCAAAATCAAAGGGATGCATGTTCTCATTGGTGGACACCTTTAGCTTTCAAGCCAAACCATTTTATGAAAAGCTCGGCTATGAATGTCAGATGTCTTTAGAGCAGTATCCAGTATCACATGCACGACATTATTTAACGAAGCAAATGGCATAAGCAGCTAACACAGAAATAAGCAGGACACGCACCTCAAGGAATCAACATCCTTTTCCTAATCTGACAGAAACATTTTAGAGCATCAGATTCATCACGTGTCCAATTGTGGTTTAACGTAATTAATCAGAGACAGAATGTGTCATTGCATTTTCAGTATTTTTACTAATTGTTGGTAACAAAGGCTCGATGGGCGTAAGTATCTAATTAAAGATTAAGAAAAGTTCTCAATCGAAGGGGGATGGCGTACTGCCAACTCTGGATGATGCCATCAAATTGTTATGATGGCATCGGTTTCAACCAGTTAATCTAAAGTTTATTTGAACATTTCCAGTAGAATTGATATCGAGTTATGAGCGGTTGTATTTTTCATCTCATCATAAGTAAGTGATGCAGAGCCATCAGCTTTGTCTGAAATAGTACGAATCACAACGTAAGGGATATTAAACTGATCAGCCACTTGTGCCAGAGCTGCGCCTTCCATTTCAACCGCTTTAGCTTGGAATTCTTGATACAAAAATGCTACTTTTTTCTTATCTGCTATAAATTGGTCACCAGAAACAATCGTTCCTGTTGTTACTTTATCTTCACCTAAAACAGAATGAGCAGCCTTCAATGCTTGATTAACCAGTGACTCAGAAGGTAAGAATTCTCGATTTTCATAACCATCAAGCAAGCCTATAGGGTTACCGAAAGCTGTTAAGTCTACATCATGTTGCACTAATGCCGTTGAAATGACTACATCCATAGGTTCTAAATCTGGAGAGCAAGCACCTGCAATCCCAGTAAATATAATTGAAGTGACATTAAATTTGGACGCAAGCAATGTTGTAGTGAGCGCTGCATTTACTTTTCCGACACCAGATTTTGTAACGATGACTGGCTTCTTATTTAGTTCACCAATATAAAAAATATGGTTTCCAATGGTTTTGTGCTTAACATTTGTTAGTTTGGGCAGAATACCTTCAATTTCTACATCCATTGCACCAACAATGGCAATACGCGCTACAGATGCAAAGCAGTTAAAAGAAAAGAGTGTTAGCAATAGGGCAAAAATACGAAACATGAAAAACCTCCTTGTTAATTATGGAGATATTACGCTACATGCTTCACTCGGGCAATCGTTTGCTCACGTCGGACTGACTATTCGTATAGAGGTCGTATATGTATGTGTTCATCAGAATAGAATGATTACGGATAGCATTTGCAGTCCAAAGAATAGGCGAAATTTGTCTAGGAGAACGGTGGTTATTCAGTCGCTGTTTTCTGCTAAAAACAACGCCAAATTACTCGCTGGTGAATAAGGCGTTATGATTTTCTCTCAAATGGACACAATGGGTAGGGAGCAGGCCGTAAATCTGATAAAATCCAAGTCTTCCAGTAATCGTGTTGATAGCACTGGATTTACCTGAAACTAGGAACTATTTTGACCAATAATGATATTTTACGCCGTGTACGTTATACCTTTGATTTAAAAGACAATGTAATGACTGAAATCTTCTCTTTAGCAGACTTTACTGTGACAGATGAACAAGTCATTCGTTGGCTAAAAAAAGAAGACGATGAGTCTTTTGTTGAACTTAGTGACACCGAGTTGGCTATATTTCTGAACGGTTTTATCAATTTTAAGCGTGGTAAACGTGAAGGTGAACAGCCTAAGCCAGAAGAGAAGTTAACTCATAATATCGTATTCCAGAAGTTACGCATTGCTTTGAACTTGAAAGCGGAAGATATCTTAGAGATTATGCAACTTGTAGATTTTCGTTTAAGTAAGCATGAACTCAGTGCATTTTTCCGTAAGCCGGATAATAAGCACTATAGAGAGTGCAAAGACCAAATTCTTCGCAACTTCTTGTTAGGTCTTCAGCATCAGTTGCGCCCAAGTGGTGATGAATCCGAATCATAACAAGCCAATTTAATTGAAGTGGTTTATCGTTGGCGGTTGCTGTTTAGCGTTACACAAACACTTTAATTTTATTGGTGTACACAATCAAACGGAACGTTATGCTTTAATTACATATATACGTAGTATAAATTAATGGACTATTTTATATATTTAGGTATATGTATTGTAGCGACAGCTAGCCCCGGACCTGCGATATTTTTGTCTATTAAAAATGGCGCAAAATATGGATTTTCAAAAGCACTTATAGGTGTTGTCGGCAATGTTGTAGCAATGCTCACTTTGGCCTCAGTGTCGGCGGTAGGTTTAGGCGCCGTAATTCTAGCGTCTCCGTTGTTGTACACTGCTATAAAAGTTATAGGTGGCTTGTATCTGATTTATTTAGGTGTAAAGGCATGGTGCTCTAAACCTCTATCTCATACGGAACATACTGAAAAATTAGTCATTACAGCCCCCAGTCGTTTAAAAATATTTAGCGAGTCCTATCTTGTAGGTATCAGTAATCCCAAAGCTATCGCCTTTTATACGGCTTTATTTCCTCAATTTATCAATCTAGATCAACCCGTTTTCTCACAATTTGCTTTATTGGCCGGTACATTCGCCGTATGTTCATTCTTGTTTCTAGCCACATATGTTGTATTGGCCTCTAAATTGAGAAAGTACCTGGAGAGAAAGAAAACTTTAGTATGGTTTAACCGTATTACTGGCGGGGTCTTTGTTGGGTTTGGTGCAGCTCTCGTTTCCAGTAACCATGCTTAACAAGCCAATTAAATAGGTTCCGGCTACCAAAAGCGTAGCCTTCTCCGGACTCGCTCTTGATGAATTTCAGGATGATGCTGATAAGTCGTTTTAATTACGGGGTTGGACTGCAACGCAGACAGCATTGCCATGTCAAGACCAGTACGAATTTGCGCTCGTTCTTCCTGAATGATTCGCTTACCTTTGTATCACCCGCTTTCACCACAACTTACAAAAAGATAAAGCAAGAAATTCGTCGCGTTTTCCCGTAGCATCAGCATCCTGTGCGCCAGTAACTCTTACCAATATGCAAGGGTGAGTCAATCCGACCCTGATTATCTGCGCAGAAGCCTAAACAGAAGTTTCCAGAGCAAAAGCACAAATACAGGCCATATTTAGTATTTAACGAAGGTATGTAATAAGGACTACGTCGGTTTTTGTTGTTAAACTCAATCGTTCATTGGGCGCTATATTCTTGGGTTCAGAATAGGTGTTTTTTAGTTAATGGGTAGCACAGATGAAATCAGCATCAAGTGCCACATTTATTTACTGTTTGAGGTTGATTTTGGATTTCAAGAAAGAACGGGTTCATTGCCACAATAAATACCCTGAAATTGTTCAGTTTAAAGCTGAGCGTAAGTTTGAAGAGATGCTAAACAAAGCAAATAGGCTGATTCCTTTTTTTCCCGTTCAGCTTGGTTACGGTGATGAGCCGATATATCAAACATGTGTCGGTCACTTAATCGACGGATTGGAATTCCTCCCTTACAGACCAGATTATATGTTTGATCATTGCTTTAAAGTGATTGACGAAGCTGGCGGTTATTTCTTTTCGGGGAAAGGAATTAAAGGCATTGTTCAAGGCCTGCCTCAGAAACTTCTTAATCAAGCAAGGGGAGATTGGGAGTCGATCATCGATCTGGTGTGTGAAAATATTCCGCTCATGACATGTCGTTTTCTCGTAAAACGAATTTGTGAGGCACACTTTCTTGCCGATGGTAATAGTAAGCAATTAACCGATCGTGCCAGCTATTGTCTTGGTACTCAATTTTATGATGAATTTATTAAGCGATTTGCATTAGATGATTCGGGTGAGCCCACTGGTATTATATCGACTGAGCGGATCAACAAAGGAGCAAGTTTTCTCAAGCTTTATTTATCCGGTAAAAAGGCCACGCAAAGAGCGAAGGATGCGTCCTATAAATGCTTGGATCTTGCAGATGAGAAGAATCTACCGACGCCCAACAAGAGAATGGAATTCTTACTTTCACTATTATTATTTAATATGAGAAACGAGCGTTCTCATGGTGCAGTGCTTAGTCCATTCAGGACAAGCAAATCTTCTCTTGATCGATATAGAAGTTATTATTTTGCCATGTTGTGTGCTTATATATTTTGTCTGGGTGCATTGGATCTTAGAGGTTTCGGGGGATTATCTGGGGAAAAAATTAAAACTTGTGCAGTCGAAAATTTTCGGCTTCAAAAACGATTTTTTAGCGCGTGTTGTTGATAAATCAACTAACTACGCGCATAAAAATCGTTCTCTAACTAAAATTCGCATCCTTAATGCGAATGTGTTGCGTGCCATAAGGATGTGAATACGTTTTTACTAAGAACTACACGCACTCATCTCATGCCACTGATTGTCCTTGTAACAGAGCTTTGGCGGTGTTGCCGATAGGTCAGCGGTTTGGCGGCTGCCATTGTCACTGAAAATTACATTCAGTGAAGACAACGTCTGATGGAAATCATAGCAATAGCTGTTGTTTTCCGCGGTCATGGCCACGCCCGGCCATGAGACGGTATTGACCGGAGCGGTGGCCTCGACATTCCAGAAATAGAGATAAGGCTGAGCAAAATTTTGCTGGTTGTCATAACACACTTTGTTGTTTTGCACCGTCGGATTGCCACCCTCTCCCGGTTTGAGTGAAAAACCACACTCACGCAGTGACTTCCAGTCGCCGTTGAAGTAACAAGTACCGGACTGCGTGGTGAGATCGGCAGTTTGCGAGGCGCCTTGGTCCGAGAAAATAACATTCAGTGTTGTCAGCTTGGTCGCGGGCTCAAAACAAGCAAAGTCACCATTTTTCGCCATCGCGACACCGGGCCAGCTTGTCGCTGCCAATGCATCGCTTGGCTCGACATGCCAATAGTACAGAGATGGTTGGTTAAAAGTGGTGTTTTTATCGTAGTAGCAGATTGCATGCTCACTCACTGCTGTTGCAGGAACCGGCTCGTTTGGTTGGGGTGTGGTTCCGCCTGAGATTTTAGCACCGACGTGAATTGCCGCAGCATTTTGTAAAGATACATGAAATGTGGCGTTGCCCTGACTATCGACATGAATCATATTGCCGCTGCACGCCCGACTACCCGAATCGAAATTACCGGAGATAATGTCACAGTAGTCCCCTTCAGGCATGCCGGTGCTCAGGGTTTTGTCTAATGCCGCGGTATCACTGCGGTTAATCACGACGAATCCCAGCCCGCCACGACCGAATGCGATTTGATTACTACCGTTATCCCACCAGTGAGTGACTTGCTGCTGTGATGCGGTCTCGTTGCGGAAGGCCACCATGTTTGCGACGCCGCGCCATTGATGGGTACAGATCCAGTCGCCACCATTAAAACGACAGGCATTGCCTGAATGGACACCCGTTGCCGGCGGTGCATCATCGCTGTGGTTAAATTGATAACCGGACATGATTTTCGGATAGCCGTAAGGGTAGGCCAGCATGAAGACATTGCCGAGCATGTATAAATTGCCCTGATCTTTATAGGTCAGTTCATTACTGGCATTGGTGCGTTCATCATCATGATTGGTGACGAAGACAACCGCATCATCGCTGGGGAGCCAGCCGCTCCAGTGATTTAATTCTTTTAACTCATTGATGTGACCGTTTTTAAATTTACTGCCGAGAGTGCGAGCAAAGTTAAATTCCGTGACATCCCCATTGCCAACATATTCTGAAGGTTGGATCGGTTCGCCGCCAGCACCGATGACTTCCTGAAAGATGTATGGATTGCCGTTGAGTTTACTTTTAATCGCAGCAATATCGGCTGCCGGAATATGTTTGGCCGCATCAATTCTGAAACCGGCAACGCCCATACTGATGGCATCATTCATATAGTCCGCGATTTTTTGTCGCACATAGTCTGATTCGGTTTTTAAGTCGTTCAGCCCCACCAAGTCACAGTTTTGTACTTGCCAGCGATTGTTGTAATTAATATTGTCCGTGCAGTTATGAAAATCGTTGGGGCCGTAAGGGACATCGGGGAAACTCCGATTTAACGCTGCCATATGATTGATAACCGCATCCAGATAGATATCGACACCAGCCGCTTTACACCGACTCACCATATCTTTGAACTGTTCGCGATTGCCACTGCGACTGTCGAACTGATAGCTCATCGGCTGATAGCGAGACCACCACGCCGCGTTGTCGATACTTTTCTGCGGTGGTGAAATCTGGACGGCCGCGAACCCCTTTGGCCCTAAAAAGTCTTCACATTCCGTCGCAATATCTGACCAGTGCCATTCAAATAAATGAACAAAAGTCGTTTTGGGCGCATCCTGTGCGTACACTGGCGATAGCCCCCACAGGCTGCCGCATAGCATTATTCCGGTTAATAGTTTGTGATTCATATTCTCGTCCTAACCATTCCAATTGGTGTTCATTGTTCCATCAACATGTGTTTGGTTTCGTTAACGTGTCACTCAAGGGTTTTCATATTCACGCAGCAACACATCAACAACACCTATCATAGAAACAAATCATAGCGGAGAGCTCATCCACGGCTGCAGATGATGGGGAGGAATTCGACAGGCGTAGAATTGCATCAACCGTTTATTGTGTGAGAGCTGTCACTGATTCGGGGATGAGAGGCGTGAATCGATGCTAAAGGGCATAGGATCCTGAAACCACCGTATCCTGAAGCCACAGCATCTTGAAACAACAGTATCTTGAAACAACACAGCTTGCCGGATGATGCAGCCATCGTTCGGCTTCTGCGTGCTCATCCTCAAAATAGTTGAGCGCTTTTTACAGAAATTGATATGCTGAGTGAATCGGATATCAAAGGACATGAGATGATTCACTTATATTTGCTGCGACATGGGAAAACCGAGGGGAAGCCAGCACTGAACGGGCATACGGATGTCGGTGTCGATGAAGTGACTCAACAAACGATGGCGCGTGCTTTACTGACCCATTATCAGTTTCAGACCATCTATACCTCGCCTTTAACCCGGTGTCGCTATCTGGCGGAACAATTAACTGCATTGGATCCGGCGCTGCATTTAACCGTGGATGAACGGTTCAAAGAGCAGAATTTTGGTCGGTTTGATGGCGTGCCGTTCGATGCGTTGCAAGACGAATGGGAGACCTTAGAAAAGTTTTGGGCGGATCCGGCACATGCGCCCCTGCCGGATGCTGAGCCATTGGCTCACGGTGTAGCACGTGTGACCGAAGCGTGGGAGGCCCTGATTGAGCAATGCCAGCATGATAGTTTGATTATTACGCATGGCGGTCCGATTCGTTTTATCCTGGCACATGTGCTGGGGCTGGACTGGCAGAATCCGCGCTGGTACACCGGACTGGCGATTGCGAATCAGAGCGTCACACATCTCACCCTCAACCGCTATCAGGGGCAGGCTTATCTGACCGTTAACAATATTGCATGTCCGTTAACGGTTTGAAGGTCGATTGTTCTCACCACGATGACGCCATGAACGCTTCTAACTCACTGATATGGCGACAAGTTGTCTGAAACGAAAGCGTGGTATGTTTTGCCGCAACACCGCCAATGACAATCAATGCGGGAGATTTGATCTGGGCTTGTTCTACACGCTGGGCAATATTGGCAACAGTGCCCGTGACCACTTGCTGATTGTCCCGGCTGGCATAACGAACCACAGCCGCCGGGGTACTGACCGGTTTACCGCCATCCATCAGTTGTTGACAGATATGCTTGATTTGGCTCATGCCCATGAGAATCACCAGCGTTCCGTCCAGTCTGGAAAACTGTGTCCAGTCGAGCGGATCTTTCCCCTGTTGCAAATGGCCGGTGACTACATGAAAAGACGACGCACAGTCACGATGTGTGACCGGAATTCCTGCATAGGCGAGTCCGCCAATCGCTGAACTGATACCGGGAATCACTTCAAATGCAATATCGAATGCGGCCAGTGCTTCGGCTTCTTCGCCGCCGCGGCCGAACACGTAAGGATCACCACCTTTCAGCCGCACCACATTGTGCCCCTGCAACGCAAACTGGATCAGACAGTCATTGATATCATCCTGAGGGATCGGGTGATAATTAGGCAGCTTACCGACATTGATCATTTTGCAGTGGGGTGGTGCTTCTTGCAAAATTTCATCGCTGACCAGACGGTCATAGACGATCACTTCTGCCTGACGGATACAGTAAAGTGCTTTCACGGTCAGCAATGTCGGATCGCCCGGACCGGCACCTACCAACCATACTTTGCCTTTCATCGTCTTACCTCATGTTGATTCATTGGTCGGAGTGACCGTTACGCTGATTAAACGATTCGTTTATTGAGCATTTCGCTTATTGAACACTTCGCTTATTGAACACTGCCCGTCAGAAAAGATCGTTGATCCAGAAGGGGGTTATATGCCAGCAATGAATATTTTTTGGGAAGGTGATGGACTGCTGAGGAATCAGCATTGCTTTGGTTATGTGACGATAAATTGATGATTATCAATGTAATCTGGCGTTGTTATGTCAGGGTGTTGATACGAATAAACATCATTGCTTTGATGCGAATCCGTTATCCAACACCTCTTAACATGATGCTTTGCAAGCGTTTGATATGAATGAATCGCAACATATTGAGGTGACTTGGAGACGGCCGGAAGTGAGGTGAAATTCCTCCACAGCCCCCGCTACTGTAATGCTGACGACCTGATTAAACCACTGTGCAAACGGGAAGGGATCAGGAAGGTTGACGCGAAGTCAGAAGACGAGTCAAAGCAATTCCGTAACTCCTTCGGTGGGAAGCGAGTAAGGTGCAGTTTCCAAATCGTCGATTTGGGGGCGGTTGCTTTATACCCGCAATTCACCAGTAAAACAGAGCTTGGTTCAACCGGTCTGGTTAAATCTTGCTCAGTGAAACCTTTTTTGTAAAACAGGTGATTGGTGGGATATGAAAGCGAAGCAAAATCAAAACATGACAACAGGGCCGCAAGCGCCGTCATTTATTCAGCAACCTCAGCAAATCGAATCGACCAGTTTCGAGATCATTGATCAAATCATCCAGACTGACTTTCCGACCTATCGTTTCCGCCATCCGCTTGAGCAAAAAATCATTACCCGGGCGATCCACACCACCGCCGATTTTGACTGGCTGGAGATCTTAAAATTCTCGCCAACGGTTCTGACCGGGCTGCAAGCTCAGATTGCGGCTGGGTGTGTGTTTTATACCGACACCACCATGGTGCTCGCCGGGATGAATAAATCACTGCTCCGTCAATTCGGCTGTGAAGTGCGCTGTTATATTGCCGATCCGGATGTCGCTGCGATAGCGAAAGCACAGGGTAAAACCCGGTCGATGGTTGCGGTAGAAAAGGCGTTGGCTGAAAGCGACGATGCGGTGTTTGTTTTCGGCAACGCCCCGACGGCACTGTTTCAATTATTGCAAAGTGCCGGAGCAAAGCGGCCTGTCACCATCGGCGTTCCGGTGGGGTTTGTCGGTGCGGCTGAATCAAAACAAGCCCTGTATGACAGTGATTTCCCTTTTATTACTGCGCTGGGGCGCAAAGGCGGCAGTAATGTTGCCGCCGCGATTGTTAACGCGGTGCTGTATGACATGCAGGAGGGACGATGACTGAACCGACGGCTCAGGATCTGGTCTGGCATCGCGGTAAAGCATATCGCAAAGGCTATACCACCGGCTCGTGTGCGACTGCGGCTGCGAAAGTCGCGGCACTGATGCTGCTGCGTCAACAATGTATTGATCAAGTCTCGATTGTGACACCGTCCGGTGTTCCACTGCATCTGAGTGTTGAAGCTGCGACTGTCGCGCAGTCTCAGGCTGTCGCTGCGATTCGCAAAGATGGCGGGGATGATGTCGATGCGACGCATGGCATGTTGATTTTTGCCCGGGTGACACGCAATTCCGGCACATCGATTGATATTACGGGAGGCGAAGGCATCGGCATCGTCACACGTCAGGGCGTTGGTTTGCCGGTCGGTGCAGCGGCCATCAATAAAACCCCGCGCCATACGATTGAACAAGCGGTGCGTGAGGTTATCGGGCCGAACCAAGGCGTCACGGTTGAGATTTTCGCACCGGAAGGTATTGAGCGAGCCAAACAAACCTACAATGCCAAGCTGGGCATTGAAAATGGGATTTCGATTATCGGCACAACCGGCATTGTGACGCCAATGTCTGAAGAGAGCTGGAAACGCTCGTTAGCCATTGAACTGGAACAGAAAAAAGCCCAAGGTCACCGCCGGGTCATTCTCGTCCCGGGCAACCATGGCGAACGGTTTGTGCGTCAACAGTTGCATCTGAATCACGAGATGGTCGTCACCATGAGTAATTTTGTCGGCTACATGTTGCAAGAGGCCTGTCGTCTTGAGTTCGAGCAGGTTCTATTAGTCGGGCATATCGGCAAGCTGATTAAGATTGCTGCCGGGGTTTTTCATACCCATTCGCATGTTGCCGATGCGCGTCTGGAAACGCTGGTTACCCATTTGGCATTGCTGGGGGCACCGAATGCATTGCTGCAACAAGTTTATGCTTGCCTGACCACAGAAGAAGCACTGGTACTGATTGAACAGCATGGCTATCAGGCCGTTTATACCGCGCTGGCGCAGCGGATCTGTACACGGGTTGCGGACATGCTGCGTTATGCCAGTCACCCGTTTTGTTGCGATGTAGTGCTGTTTTCTTATGACAATCAGATCTTAGGCTGTCATCGTCCGATTGACACAATTTTGGAGGATTACCAATGATTTATGTGGTTGGTCTCGGCCCCGGTAAAGATGACATGCTCACGCTGGCTGCGCGTCAGCTCATTGACCGTGCTGAGGTGTTGGTCGGTTGGCCGAGACTATTGCAGCTGTTTCCTGATTTTCAGGGTGAAAAAATAGCAATGTCGGGCAGTATCGACCAAGCCATGCAATTTCTGGCTGAGATTTCATCCCGTCAGGTGGTGGTGTTGGCATCGGGCGACCCGATGTTGTTTGGGATCGGTAAACGTATCTGCCAGCATTTTCCGCCCGCTCAGCGGCAAGTCATTCCCGGTATCAGTTCGATTCAGATGTTGTTTGCTGAAATCGGCATGGATATGAACGAGCTGTATATCACCAGTAGTCATGGTCAGTCACCGGACTTCGATTTTCTGTTTGCACACGACAAGGTCGCATTGGTGACGGATCAATATCTCGGGCCGTATCGCATTGCTCAGCAAGCGCTTATCCGGCAACTGAAGCGGACCTTTATTATTGGTGAAAATCTGGGCTACGCCAATCAACGGATTTCGATGCTTCGGGCAGAACAGGTGCAGCGGTCATATGACATGAATGTTGTCATTGTGCTCAATGAATCCCCTGAACGAATGCACTGAACAAATGGACTGAACGAAAGAGAAACAGATGAAAGATAGCGAATTTCTGAGAGCCGACAAAGTGCCGATGACCAAGCAGGAAGTCCGCGCTGTCGTGCTTGATCGATTAGAACTCGGTCGGGCGCAGCGGTTGATTGATGTCGGGGCGGGAACCGGAAGTGTTGCGATTGAAGCAGCCCTGCGTTTTCCTGAGTTGGCCGTTACCGCCATTGAGAAAAATGCCCGGGCGCTGGCAGTAATGCGGCAAAACATCAAACACCACGCCGTCGAGCGGATTGCGCTGATTGAGGCTATTGCCCCTTGTGATCTGACGGGAGGCGCGGATGCGATATTTATCGGCGGCAGTGGCGGCAACCTCACGGCGATCATTGACTGGGCTCTGGCTCATTTGACGGAACAAGGCCGGTTAGTGATGACATTTATTCTGCAAGACAATCTGCATCAGGCGTTAGAGCACCTGAAACACGGCCCGCTCCGGGATCTGGACTGTACCCAGATCATGGTGTCTCCGATGACCCCGTTGGGCAGCAGTTACTATTTCAAACCCAATAACCCCACGTTTGTGATGTCGTGTACCAGGTGTACTGAAGGGAGCGCACAATGACGGAGACACTGGATAAAAGCAAAGTCTATTTTGTAGGTGCCGGACCCGGAGATCCGGAGCTGATTACCCTGAAAGGTTATCGCTTGCTGCAACAGGCGGACGTGGTGATTTATGCCGGTTCGCTGATCAATCCGGCATTATTGGATTACTGCAAGCCGGAAGCAAAATGCCATGACAGTGCTGCCTTACATTTACAGCAAATTATTCAACTGATGGTTGACGGTATTCACGCCAATAAACTGGTGGTGAGACTGCAAACCGGTGACTTGTCGTTGTATGGTTCGGTGCGAGAACAGGGGGAAGAACTGGCAAAACAGCAGATAGGCTTTCGCTGTATTGCCGGGGTGTCTTCTTTTCTGGGAGCCGCAGCTGAACTTGGGGTTGAATACACGGTGCCTGAAGTCTCGCAGAGCCTGATTATTACCCGGATGGCTGGCCGGACACCAACCCCGGAGCTGGAGTCGCTGGCTCGCTTTGCCGGCCATCAAACTTCGATGGCGATCTTCCTGTCAGTCAAGGGCATCGCTGCCGTTGTTGAACAATTGGTACAGGGGGGATACCCGCTCGATACCCCCGTCTCTGTGGTGTATAAAGCCACTTGGCCGGATTGCCAGACCCTGAAAGGCACCCTTGCCGATATCGCTCAAACCGTGACGGATGCGGGGATTCACAAAACGGCTTTGATCTTAGTCGGTCGCTTTCTGGGGGCAGAGTATCACTACTCCAAACTCTATGATGCGGAGTTCTGTCATGAATACCGTTAGCGAACGTTCCGTTTCACTGTTTAGCCTGACACCGGGCGGTCAGCAGATTGCCCGGCGGCTTCGTCAGGCTTTATCGGCGTTATCGATGCATTGCTACTGCGCGGAGAAGTACCTACAGGCTGGATTCCTGCCATTTGATGGTAATTTAAAGCAGACGGTCGCCCAACGGTTTCATTGTGATCATGCCCTGATTTTTATTGGTGCCTGTGGGATTGCGGTCAGAATGATCGCGCCGCTACTGAAAGATAAATTCACCGACCCGGGCGTGTTAGTGATTGATGAACAAGGACAATTTGTGATCAGTCTGTTGTCGGGGCATATCGGTGGGGCAAATGAGCTGGCTCGACAGGTGGCTGACAGTCTTGGAGCGCAACCGGTGATCTCGACGGCAACGGATGTCAATCAAACCTGTGCTTTCGATCTGTTGGCACAACAGTTGAACGCCGCGAGTGAGCAGTTGCATGCTGCGACCAAAACCGTAAACCAATTGCTGGTCAGTGGGCACACGGTCGGGCTTTATATTGATCCGTGGCTCGAAGCGACACTCGGTTTTGATATCCGTCAGTTTGATATTCGCGGTTTGACCCTTGTGACAGAACACGATGTTGCCCGTTATGCGTTGTCCGCGCTGATTGATGTGTCGATGCAAGTGATGCGACCGGACTGGCCCATTCCCAGCTTTCAGCTGATCCCGAGACGCCTCGTTGCCGGCATCGGGTGTCGGAAAAACGTGTCTTCCGTACAGCTACTGACCCTCTTTCAGCAACAGTTGCAACGCCTCAATATTCATCCGCTCGCTGTGGCTGCGATTGGCAGTATTGATCTCAAATGTGATGAGCCGGCATTGCAACATCTGGCGCAGCAGTATCAGGTGCCCTTCAAATTATTCAGCGCGGCCGAATTAAGTTCGTGTTCAGCACAATTTCCTCAATCGGAATTCGTTCAACAAACTGTGGGTGTCGGATGTGTTTCTCAACCGGCAGCCTGGCTGCTCAGTGACGGTTGTCTGTTGGGGGAAACCCTAAGACAACAAGGTATTACCCTGACCTATGGAGTCATGAAATCATGTTATATGTCGTAGGCATTGGCCCCGGTGGCCTAGAGATGATGACCGCAGAGGCGCGCGCTGCCATTGAAGCGGCTGACGTGATCGTGGGCTATAAAACCTATACCCATCTGGTTAAAGCGTTGGTGGGTGATAAACCAGTGATTAAAACCGGGATGTGTAAAGAGATTGAACGGTGTCAGGTCGCCCTTGAGATTGCACAATCGGGTCAAACCGTTGCGCTTATCAGTAGTGGCGATGCCGGGATTTATGGCATGGCTGGCTTGATTCTGGAGATGGTGACCAAGCAGACGTGGCATGTTGAAGTGAAGGTTGTGCCGGGAATGACCGCAAGTATTGCTGCCGGTGCTGCGTTGGGGGCGCCCCTGATGCATGATTTTTGTCATATCAGTCTGAGTGACCTACTGACACCTTGGTCAGTGATTGCCAAGCGCATTAACGCAGCCGCAGCCGCTGATTTTGTGATCTGTTTTTATAACCCGCGCAGTCGGGGGCGGGAAGGGCACTTACGTCATGCATTTGAATTGATGTCTCCCTATAAAGCACCGGACACACCGGTCGGGGTCGTCAAAGAAGCCGGACGTCGTAAAGAAACCAAATGGCTGACCACTTTGGCAGCTATGGATTTCGAACGGGTCGATATGCGTACGATGGTGATTGTCGGCAATCAGTCCACTTATGTTGAACAGGGGCTGATGATTACACCACGAGGATATACGTTATGAGCCCCGACCATGTCCTGGTTTTTGGCGGCACGTCCGATGCAGCCATCCTCTGCCGGATGCTGGCGCAATGTCGTATCCGCTATACACTGTCCGTGGCGACCCCGACAGGGCTGGCTGCGGTACAGTCGCTGGGCGCACCGGTTATTCAAGGCCGGCTGGATACCGCAACGATGAGTTCATGGATATTGACGCATCAGGTCGATTGTGTGATTGATGCCGCTCATCCTTATGCGCAGCAATTACGGGAAACCATCGTAGCTGCCAGCTTGAAAACGGGGTGTCCGGTGATTCGCTATGAGCGTCCGACACCGGTCGATGTCGATGCGCATCCGCTGCTCACCTATGTCCGCAGTATTGCGGAAGCCTGTGAACGCATCACCCCGCAACAGCAGAACGTGTTGTTGACCACCGGGAGTAAAGATCTCGCCCGGTTCCGGCAATTACTGAGCGATAAAACCTTATATGCGCGTGTGTTGCCGACATCGGAAGTGGTCGCGGAATGTGAGTCTTTGGGGCTTAGCTATGCGCAAATTATTGCGATGAAAGGTCCTTTTTCCGCAGCGATGAATCACGCGCTGTATGACATGATCCAGCCGGATGTGGTGATCACCAAAGAGTCCGGTCAGGCCGGTGGCTTTACCGAAAAAGTGGAGCCATGTCTGTCACTGGGGATCCCTTGCATTGTGATTCAACGTCCTCCCCTGAATTTTGTGACCCACTATGTTGAAACATTACACGACCTTGACGCGTGCGAAGCATTGTTCCGCTCATGGCAACAGAAGGAATCATTTGATGAAAAAAGCACTATTAGTGATTAGTTTCGGAACCAGTTATCCGCAAGCACGGCAAAAAAATATTGAGGCATGTGAACAAGCTTTGGCGGACGCATTTCCCGACCGGGATTTCTTTCGGGCTTTTACCTCATCGATGATTATTAACAAGTTAGCGCAGCGGGATGGGATGGACATTCATCACCCGCGTCAGGCTCTGGAATCGCTGAAACGTGCCGGATATCAGGATGTGTTAATCCAGTCGCTCCATATTATCAACGGTGACGAATATGAAAAGATCGTCCGTGAAGTCGCGCATTTTCAAGACCAGTTTGCACGGATCGACATCGGTGTTCCATTGTTGAGTGGCGATGATGATTATCACCGCTTGATTGATGCGATTGAATACCAGTCACCGCCACTTGCGAGCGATGAACGCTTGGTGTTGATGGGACACGGGACGACACATCATGCGTTTTCAGCTTATGCGTGCCTTGACCATATGATGCAAACATATCAGCGACCTTTTATGGTCGGTGCGGTGGAAAGTTATCCGGGGATCGAGACCGTTATCAAGCGGCTGCAACAGGCGCAGGTACGGAAAGTTTATTTGATGCCATTGATGCTGGTAGCCGGTGACCATGCGATTCATGACATGGCCTCCGATGAAGCGGACTCATGGAAAGTCCTGATTCAACAGGCTGGGATTGCCGCCGAACCGATCGTTCAGGGATTAGGTGAAAATCCGTTGATTCGTCAGTTATTTATTGACCATTTAGCTGCGGTTGCCGCGCCACCGGAGCCGTCTGGCGATCAACGCTCGGCCATCGTTATGCCAGCAACGGATGTCAAGGAGCCTATCGCATGAGTGGTGGCAAATTACAGAATGGTGGGAAGTTCAAAAATGGTGGAAAGTTATTTGCCATGGGCACCGGACCGGGAGCCAGTGATTTAATCACCGTCCGCGCTGCCCGGATTTTGGGTCATCTCGATGTATTGTACGCACCGGCCGGGCGTCAGCAGGGGGACAGTCTTGCTTTGTCCATTGTGCGCGAGTATCTGGGGGAACACGTGGTGATCCAAGCGCGCCACTTTCCGATGACCAACGATGCAGCAGCCAAGCATCAGGCCTGGGATCGCATTGCCGCAGAAATCGCACAAGATGTCACAGCGGGGAAGCAGGTCGGTTTTATCACTTTGGGTGACAGTATGCTGTTCAGCACTTGGGTGTTCTTGCTCGAACGGCTTGCGCCACAATTGGATATTGAAGTGGTGCCGGGCATCACGTCATTTGCTGCCATTGCTGCCGGCGGACAATTCCCGCTTTGTATGGAACAACAATCAATGGCGGTGATGTCATGCACGGCGGACGAAGCGGTTTTGCGCCGAGCGCTGACCGAGCATGAATGTGTGGTGTTGATGAAAGTGTATGGGCGATTTGAAAAAATCCGCACCCTACTGGATGAACAGGGATTGCTCTCCTGTGCCATTTTGATGGCGAATGCGTCAATGGACAACGAAATCTATTATCCAGACCTGAGCACGATTCGTAGCGACACCCCGCTGCCTTACTTTTCGACCATTTTAGTGAATCGGCGTTTCGCCCATCAAGGTTTCGTCCACCGGGGTCTCGTGAAGACCAATCATGGTGACCAACCACAAAGGTTCTCCGCCGTCTCAGATAATAGATAAGGAACTGACTTATGTTTTCTCAACGCTTGTTCTCTCAACTCTCCTACAAACCCTTTGGGCCATGTCTCGGAGCAGTGGCGTGCTTGATGTTCCCCATCAGTGCGAATGCGATGCATATCATGGAGGGATTTTTACCACCGATATGGGCGCTGAGCTGGTGGGTACTCTTTCTGCCATTTTTGATCTTGAGTATCAGAAAATTGAAGCATCTGGTTGCCAACGACAGTGACAAAAAGGTGCTGTTAGCGCTGTGTGGGGCCTTTATTTTTGTTTTGTCCGCGCTCAAGCTGCCGGCGGTGACTGGCAGTTGCTCCCACCCCACGGGAGTAGGTCTGGCGGTGGTTCTGTTCGGGTTTATGGTGGTACCGCTGCTCGGCGGGATCGTTTTGCTGTTTCAGGCGTTGTTACTGGCACACGGTGGTCTGTCAACTTTGGGGGCCAATGGCATGTCAATGGCGGTGATCGGGCCTTTGGTCGGATACGCTTTGTGGGTTACGGCGAACCGGCTCAATCTCAGAAAGGATATTGCTGTGTTTTTGTGTGCCGCCGGTGCTGATTTGGCAACGTATTTGGTCACTTCCGTGCAACTGGGTTTAGCATTCCCCGATCCGCAGTTAGGGATGGTCGCCTCAGTGAGTAAATTTATGGGGGTGTTTATGCTGACTCAGGTGCCAATTGCCATTGCGGAAGGGTTACTGACGGTTTTGATTTATGAACAACTGAGTAAACGGGCGTTGCTCGGAAAAACACAAGGTGTGCTGAGATGAAAAAGAATGTATTGATTATATTGATGATCGGCCTGTTGATCGTAATGCCGTTTGTGTTAGGTGTTCCGGGCGAATTTGGTGGTTCAGACGGTGAAGCAGAGTCGGTCATCACCGAAATAGCGCCTGACTATCAGCCGTGGCTTGAGCCGATATTCGAACCGGCCAGCGGTGAAATTGAAAGCCTGCTGTTTACCCTACAGGGTTCGCTTGGCTCGGCTGTGATTTTCTATATTCTCGGCTTTTATCAAGGGCGTCGGCGTCGTCATGTTACTCATCGATAAGTATGCCTATCGGAGTCGGTGGGTTCATGTGCCCCCCGTGTACAAAGGCTGGTTTTATCTCGTCACGTTGATTCTGGCTCTCACACTACCGGTTGTTTATCAATGGGGACTGTTTCTGTTGTTGATGCTGCTGACTTGTGTCGGTGGCCGGATCACGCTCAGGCAATACCTGCGTTGGTTGCGGTTACCCGCCGGATTTTTGCTCTTCAGCATTATTGCGATGGTGTTGACCTATCATCAACAGCCGGATGGATTGATCATCAGTCTGCCGGTTGCTGACGGATTTTTCGGCGTCAGTCGTGAGTTATGGGGGATGGCTGAGCAAACATTGATACGTTGTTTATGTTCGATTGCTGCCACTTACTGTTTTGTGGTATCGACGCCATTCAACCAGTGTATCCGGTTGCTGAAAGCAACGCGGTTACCGATGGTACTGGTTGAACAAATGTTACTGACGTATCGGTTTATTTTTATTTTGATTGAAGAAGCGCACGCCATTTTTACCGCCCAAACATTGCGCTTTGGTTATATCCGTCGCCGTAACTGGCTTAAATCTCTGGCACAGTTAGCGGCGATGTTGTTACAGCGTGTCTTGGTGCGCCATCAACAGATGAAAGCATCCCTTTTTGTGAAGCTATATCAAGGAGAGTTTCTCTAATGACGTTAGCGGTTCAAGCGGTTGATTTTGCTTATGAGGATGGCTCACCGGTACTCAAGCATGTGTCGATGGATTTCACGGCACATTCGGTCATCGGGGTGGTCGGTGCCAACGGTTGTGGTAAATCGACACTGTTTAAACTCTTACTTGGTTTATACCGGCCACGTCATGGCAACGTTTTATGGCAAGGTCAGCCCCTGACATACGCGAAAAAATCGTTGTTTGAGTATCGACAGCGCGTCACGCTGGTGTTTCAGGAACCGGATCAGCAAATATTTTATACCGATGTCTTTGATGACATTGCTTTTAGCTTAAGAAATCTGAGGGTGAATGAAGCAGAGATCGAGCGGCGAGTCAGCGATGCGTTATCATTGGTAGATGGTCAAAACCTGATCAATCAGCCGGTTCATGCTTTGAGCTATGGTCAGAAAAAGCGGGTCGCGATTGCCGGTGCGCTGGTGTTAGACAGTTCGTATCTGCTGCTGGATGAGCCGACTGCCGGGCTGGATCCCATCGGAACACGTCAGATGAAATCTTTGATTGAGACATTTGCTTCTCTCGGCAAACATGTTGTGATGTCCAGCCATGATATCGATCTGATTTACGAGTTGTGCGATTACGTTTATGTGATGGCCGACGGTGCTGTGGTGAGTGCGGGAAACCCGGAAACCATTTTTCTCGACAAAGTTGCGATGGAAAACATCGGCTTGGAACAACCGTGGCTGGTCAAAATGCATCAGACATTGGGTATCCCTTTATTTCGTAGCGAGCAAGAGATGTACAATCAGGCTTCGGTTATCCAATGACGGTAAAGCAAATACAGGCCGTGGGACACACGCGTTAATATCCGCGCTATGGCACTGAGACAGATCAGAGCAGGTCTGTGCCCCCTCTGATCTGATTGACTTGGGATTTACGGTACTATCTTTTTCGGCATGCGGAAAAGATATCTTTTGCCGGTCGATAGAGATGGGTTGAAACATTGAGTGCGCCAAGCAGTGAATCAAACAGATTGTCTTGTGACACATGTACTGTTGCGGCCTGTTTTTTCAGACAGGATTCATCGATATGTTGCGCGGCTTGATACCCATCAGACAACCACACCATCAACGGCACATGTTTCTGTTCCATCGGTGCGATAGAGTAGGGTAAACCATGCAGATAGATACCATTCTCACCTAAAGATTCACCATGGTCAGAGAGATAGATCAGCGCGGTATTATAGCGGTCAGAGAATTGTTTTAACCGGTCGATCGTCTGGGCGACGACGTAGTCGGTATAGCGGATCGTGTTATCGTAAGTATTGATGAGCTGCTCATGGGTACAGTTTTCAATATCATCCCGCTGACAATCCGGCTGAAAGTACGCAAATTCTTGCGGATAACGCTGAAAATAAGCCGGCCCATGGCTTCCGATCAAGTGGAGTACCACCAAGCTATTGCCCTGTAGTGCATGAATATCCTGCTCGAAATGATTGAGCAAAGCCATATCTTTACACCCATCAAGCGTACATAACGGATGATGAGAATTACGTTTCAGCTCCTGATATTTGACATGTTTGGGAATTCCTTTACTGGCGGCATCATTCTCTTTCCAGAAAATATCGATACCCGCCCTGTTTAAGACGTCGATCAGGTTGTCCTGATGATAGGCGCGTTGCTCATTATAGTTTTTTCTGTCGAGACGAGAAAACATGCAGGGAACCGAGACGGCGGTGGCTGTGCCACAAGAAGCGACATGTTGATAGGAGATCACCCCTTGCGCATCGGTGAAAGGGGTCGTGGGTCTTGGGTAACCATTTGAGTGATAATTGTATGTTCTGGCGGTTTCACCCAGGATGAATACTACCAAGGATGGTTTTTGGCCGGGAGCCGCTGTCTGTTGTTTTGCATCCAATCCAATGTGGACATAAGGTAACGGTGTATAAAAATATGTCTGATGAATATATTCAGCGATACCATTCACATAATATGTTGGGATAATCATTCGCTTGATATAGCCGTTATTGCGTCCGACTGATACATAATCTTGATAATATGCTGAAGCAATCAGGCCAATTCCTAATCCAGAGATTAAAATAATCCCCAATTTTTTCGTCAATAAAGCGAGGAACCTTTCCTGTTTGATCGGGGTTAAGATTAACAGTATGGTTGGTAAGACTCCCAGACCAAGAAACCAAAGAACCGATCTGAGGCTAAGGTAAGAAGAGGCCTCACCGACGTTAGTCTCAATCAGGTTTTCTATCATTTCAGCATTGAATATCGTGCCATAATTGTAAGTGGCATAACTGACAAGACTCGATGTTAACAGCAGGATAGAAAAGAATATTTTCGTTATTTTTGGCCATGAAAATAAACTGAAAATAATGGTTAAAGCAAAAGTAAAAAAGAATGGAATAGAAATAATGAACCCAGTTTTAACTGCATCCAATTGATTAAAAATCTCATGCAGTGATTTATATATCGGCAGATTTAGAATAACCGAAAAATAAATAGCAATGATGATTGTGATTGCATGATAAGATAATTTTAATTGTTTGATCGTATTTATTATTTTCATTTTTTCATGGCTTGTTAGTCAGAGTATTACTGAGAAATATCTACAGCATTGATTGGTATCGGTTCAATTACCTATGATTCAATTCCGTATGAAAAGTTGCATAAACTTATAGTCAAAGGTGTGATCTGGTCAACAAAAAGATCCATATAATTGAGATCAATACTCAATTTGATTCGTATTGGTGTCATCGGCCTGTAATATGGATGGGTGGGGATTTTATGGCTATCGTATTGAAATTTGGGCAGATAAATCGTAATGACACGGAATCATTGGACCGGAAATCGCTGAAGAGAAACGTCAGTTGAAAGGCGTGAGTCAAATAACAGAGCCCCCAATGCATGCGTATTAACTCATGCATTGGGGTTGTTCAACGATACACTGTTACTTTATTTTGCTTGCCAGTTGCGCGGTTTTATTCAACCAAGCTTCCCGATGGTTGTCACTTGAGTTTATCATTGGACCAAAATACGTCGAAGAGGTATTTTTTATACCACAAAAGTCTAAAATGGCATGCTTCAACTGTTTGTATATCGGATTACCATAGAGAAGTCGGTACCAGAAAGGTGGCGTATCAAGGGTGATGATCAGCTCAGATGTTCGTCCTTTCAACAACTTTTGAGGAATCAATTTACCCTCTAAGTATTTGAATGAGAAATTGGGTAAAAAGGTTCGATCAATCGCACCTTTGAATTTTGCTGGTATTGTTCCCCACCAAACCGGGCTAATAATGACAATATGTTCTGCCCATTGAATCTTGTTTTGGAAATCTAATAAATCAGGCTCTAAGGTTGCTATTTCATCATACCCTTCGTTTAGACTGATTTCGAAATTCAGATCACCAATGTGGATTTGCTTGACATCATGTTTGTCTGCCGCAACTGATGTATATTTTTCCGTTAAGGATTTACAAAAACTGCTAGATTTGGGGTTGGCATTGATGACGAGAATTTTTTTCATAATCTGATTGCTCCGTAGTGTATCGAGGTTGGTAGTTTAAACTCTGACCTAAAGGTCAGAGTCAACCCCTCGAATACACTGGTCAATCGAAACGCGATAATCGGCAATACGCTGTTTTTGTATTTCTAATGTTTTTATTTTTTCTTCAACGATTTTTTGCTGCTGAACTAGAAAATCGCTCACTAATGCCCAGTCTAAATCTTCTTGATCACTTTTTAAGGCGACCAGATCGGAGAGTTGAATCCCAAGTGTTTGTGCTTCTTTAATAATCTTGATCAGACTGATGTGTTGTTGATTATAAACTCGATATTTACCTGAGCGGGAAACATTCAATAATCCGAGAGATTCATACAGTCTGATTGCCCGTTGAGTCGCGCCAGAGCGTTTTGATGCTTCATTGATAAACACCGTTATCTCCTTGTTCTCTAAGATCTTATTGCGTATAGCAATTGTTGCATAGGATGTTGAAAAGACAAGTTAAACTATTGCTAAAATTCGTTGAAGCGCAATGTTTTATGCAATTCATGCAATTCATGCAATTCTTGTTTTATCTATGAGATGAATAATTGATATTTTACAAAGGGGAAAAATGAATTTGGAAAGAGGGAAATGGTTTGGTATGTATAATGTGATTTGAAGCTGAGACATTTGAATGGCATCAGCGGATGCTGATGCCATACCAAGTATTACATAACAGTGACTTGCGCTGCTTGTAATCCTTTTTGACCTTGTTCAACAACGAACGATACCTTTTGGCCTTCGTTCAATGTTTTAAAACCTGTAGAAACGATTGATTGGAAATGAACGAATACGTCATCACCACCGTTATCTGGAGAAATAAAACCAAAGCCTTTCGTTTCGTTAAACCATTTTACTGAACCAGTTGTTTTATTAGACATAGATACCTCTATATTTGATAATTTAATATTAAGTGTTGTTAGCTAATAAGTGCTATTATCTATTTTAGAGATATATATTTTATCGTAGGTACGCAAACGAAAAATCGATGTAGAACCGAGAGAAATTTGATCTTAAAGTAAATAAATAGCTCTTTTCTTAAGAGCTGATGAACAGTATACCGACGAATCTGATAAAAGCTATCTTTTTCTCATTTTATTTTTTATGACCTTGAACTGTTACCTGTTTAACCGCGTCTTTAGTAGTAACATACTGATATAACGGATGTTTAACTGCTATTTGTTGCTTGTGTCATTTCGTCACTCGACGCAAAAATTTGGGTGTGATTGGAAAAAACGGAAAATCACTATCTATTTATAGGAATGAGTGTATAGTGGCTCCAGCTCCTAAACGTGAGCTATTAATGAAACATATAGTTCGAGTATCTTCTTAGTTTTCTTTCGAGTCATTTCGTTATACAACGCCTGTAGCAACTTATTCTTTATCTTCCATTAAATAGCCTCATTTTTATCTGTTTAGGTGAATGATGAATCCTGAAAATGTAAGTGTTTTGGGTGTGGTCGTCACAAAAATAATGATCATATTGTGAGTTAGAGTTTTAGATAAAAACGAATATCAATGCTGAAATGTATAAATTGCACATTCAATTTATCCAAGTGTCGATAATTTTGATAAAAATAAAGTAACTCTAAATTTAATGTTGACCCATGACCTTTACGAAATTTGTTTAGAAAGGAACAAGAATGAGAAAGAAACGCGATAAATCTCCTAAAAAGCATAAAAAAAGTGGTTATGAAGCCAAGTTTGAAGTGATGGTGAAAGAATACCATAGTGCCCAAGAAGTTCTGAATGGCATGTCTGAAGATTCTGCCGAATACAGTCAGCAGAAAAAACACTGTGAATCTCTCTTTGCCAGCGCTGAGCGCTTCTTTAAGCAGCATCAATAATCCGATAAGCATCCACTGAATTGACGATTGTCATAATGGTGTGTCGGTATCTCCACTTCCACATCATTTGGCCTCATTCCTGTTTTGCCTATCGTACGTTATAACCCCCCGGTTACATCTAAATAGTTTCCTGTCGAAAATGATGATTTTTCAGAAGCTAACCAATAAATTGCCTCAGCAACCTCTTCCGGTAGACCACCTCTTTGCAGAGGAATGACGCTTTTTAGCCTTTCAATGCGTTCAGGTTCACCACCGTCAGTGTGCATGTCTGTGTAAATAAAACCGGGACGCACGCAGTTGACCCTGATGCCATCGGCTGCAACCTCTAACGACAGCCCTTTGGTTAAGGTGTCGACAGCTCCTTTTGACGCTGCATAATCAATATACTCATGTGGTGATCCCGAACGTGCGGCACCTGATGAAACATTGACAATCACTCCACCCAGTCCTCCGTGCCGAGTCGACATGCGTTTGATCGCTTCCCGACAGCACAAAAAGTAACTTGTGACATTATTGGTCAGAATCGTATTGATTCTGTCAGCACTCATGTCCTCTAAGCGCATCTGAGGCTTTAATATACCGGCGTTATTGACGAGTACCGATACGGCACCTAATTGTTGATCCACGGTTTCAAACAAACGCAACACCTCGTCTTCAAGAGAAATATCCGCTTGTACTGTAATACAACGACCACCTTGTGTCGTAATTTCCTGTGCCAGATGATTGGCAGATGCTGAATTAGATTTATAGTTGATACAGACGGCATAGCCGTGGTGTGCAAAAATTTTTGCGGTTGCGGCTCCGATGCCTCGTCCTCCACCTGTAATGATCGTGACCTTTTGATGGTTCATTGTCTATCCTTATATATTCTCAATGTAAGACGTTTATATCGCTCACTGAATATGATCTAAACATGCTTCAGTGATAAGCGTCGGGGCAATAGTTGGGTTAATCTTGAGGTTGTGACAAAAATTGTTTTAGAATTATCACCAATGGTTCCCCATCTGAGTTCCCTGAGAGTTCGTAGTAAAGGGAAGTCCCATTGATTTCGATATAATCACCTTGACTGGTCATTTTATTTCCTCGTTACTTGCAACCGCGGTGTGACATACGCAGCTCTCCGTCGCGTCATACTTCACTTATAACAGAAATTAAAACTTCACCACAAATAAATGTCGGTAGCGAACTCGGGGTGTATCTTATCCGGCGATAAAACGTCCGGCGATAAAAAAAGCGCATGGAGAATTCATCCATGCGCTTTTATTGTTGACTTCAATGTGTTGAATTAGATGTCAAACAGATATCTAACTCAGTCTTATTTTAGACTCAGTGTTACACCAGAGTATGCTGTGTAGCCATTCAACATCACGTGGTAGGTTGTACCGCTGCGAGAGTTGACTGAGCATGACTCATTACTACCGCTTTTATATGGACGGCAATCATATGAGTTTGTGCTTGGGCGACTGCCGGCTTTCACATAGAGATCCGCATCACCGCTACCACCGGAGATTTGGACTGTCATGTTTGAACCATCACCTTTAAAGGAGTAGTAAGTCTGTGAGCTACGATTACCGGATACAGTGACAGACTGACCTTTTTTCAGTTCACTTCCCGTAGATGGTGGCGCTGAGCTACATGAAGCATTGACACCAACAGTGCTGAATGCGCTAGTGACATCTGAAGTGCTGTAGCCGAGATCTTTCGCTGCTTTGAAGACACCGCAAGCCGCTTGGTCAAATGTTGCAGTTGGTGTCCAGTACAGTTGGTTTGCAACCGCAAAGACTTCGAAACCTTTACGAGCGTTCCAGCCTGATTTGTTGGCTAGCAGGTAGTAAGCACGGTTGAAAACACCACTTGAGTAGTGGACGTTCAGACCGTTGTAGTATTCAGAAGCGTTGTCGATTGAACGGCCATCGCGGGAAGGTCGGTCAAAATAACGTAGTGCACCGGAACCTTTCGTAATGGCTGCACCAATTTGCCAGTCAACACTGCCTTTCATGAAGTATTCAGCTGCTTCACCGGCAATATCAGAGAACGCTTCGTTAATACCACCAGACATGCCTTCATAAACAAGGCCTGAGTTTTGTTCAGTAAAACCGTGACTCACTTCATGCGCACTTACGTTTAGGTCAACCAGTGGATAGAACTGTGTGGCACCGTCACCAAAAGTCATACTGGAGCCATTCCAGAATGCGTTTTCATAGTTTGTGTCATAGTGAACCCGCATGGTGAGCTGGAAGGTCAGTGGCGACGTGTTCAACCAATCCTGATACATATCGAACACAACTTTGCCGAAGTAGTGTGCATCGTTCAATGGTGAGTATGCACCGTTGATCGCTTTATAATCGTTGTAGTTCGATGATGTTGCACATCTGTAGCTGTAAGCAGTGCTACCAGACTTTCCTCCATTGAGGTCCACTGTCTTAACAACACTGTTATTCATGGTACAGGTTGAGCCAGATTTATTGACGATAAAACCAGGGTAATCTGAGCCGTAGTTATACTGGCCGGTCTTTCTGTTTCCACCAGGGCCCGTACCGAGTGCTTCGATATGATTCAGACCTTCCCAAGTTTTGATGACATTACCGTTGGTTGCATCGATGAAAAAGAATGGGCGTGCAGGGTGTTCATCAGCAACGAAGAAGTCTACTTGATAGACAAGCTGTGCTTGATTGTTCTCGTCAAGCCGTACCAGCAGTTCAGCTTTTTCATTTTCAAATTCAGCAGCATTAATACTGACAGTTTGTTGTTGATAATAAGATTTAGCAATTGAGATTGCTTCTTTGAGTTCAATCGACGGTGATGCGACTGCAATATCGTCTGCAATGCCTTCAGCAACAACTCCATAAACATCAGTTGTACCTGAGACGACACCTTTAGTTAAGGTTGCAGCAACTGATGTATCGTAAACAGGAATGCCCATGTAAGTCTGTTGATAGCGGACTTTTACTTTACCATTTGGCAATGTAACTTGTTTGATTTCTTTGAAGCCCGTTTCAAGCGGTGCAACACTGCGAGCTTGGGTGTTCAGAACTTGATCAAGTTGTGAGCTATCCTGCATAGTGACCATTTCTGCAGCGGATACTGGCAATGCAGCGGTCAGACCCGCAGCGAATACCCAATGAATGTGACGTTGTATTTTATTCATTTCTCAATCCTAGAGATTTATTCTTTCATTAATTAATTTCTGACATGTCAGTAATTAACCCTATTGCAATCGCTAGTGCGATAAAATGCATAGCAACAATGCTGAAAATTTTTAAATTCGTCTAGTCTTTAAAGCAAAAAAAAACAAAAGAAATTTTAGCTATGTTTATAAAAATTTACATGTTTTTAAATGTAATCGATTAATTTTTTGGAACGGGGAAGTTCATGTTTTTATTGAAGTTAGGCTAGAAAAGGTGTTTGGGTTAATTAATAATTTTGTGACAACTTATAGATACATAAACATATCAATAATGAGAGGTGTTGTTTATTTGTTCTTTTATTTATAAATGTATTATTTATATTTCTATCCCAGAATGCTTGGCTTTAGTTCACCAATATTTGTCACTCTTTGAAATATACTATAGACGTATTTTTCATCAATGAAAGAAAAATTCGCCTAACTGATTGTAATGATTGAATAATGTTTCTTTTTGTGGTGGATTGTTTGTTTATGGGGGTGAATGTAAATTAATTGTGACACTTTGATGTGATGGCGTATCTGAATCGGGCTGGTATGTGTTCGTGTGGGTGAGATGAAGAACTATACGCCATACTCACACACCGTAGCATGTGAGTATGGCTGATTGTCAGAACTTGATGAGCATGGATGTCGCGTCGGGTTGCTGCATTTTCGTTATTATCAACTGGCCGGATAAAGATGACATGCAATCCAGTGTTCGTCTTGTTGTGTTTGTGTCAGTGTCGGAGCCTCGCGGGAACATCGTTCAGTGGCGTACTTACAGCGAGGGTGAAAGGCACAGCCGCTCGGGGGATTGAGCGGAGAGGGGATATCACCGATGAGTGGTACATGCTCGGTATTGTGGGTTGGATCCGGCACGGGAATCGCAGATAACAATGCTTGCGTATAAGGATGTTTGGGCTGACGATAGAGAATTTCTGCTGGCGCCCTTTCAACCATTTTACCCAAATACATCACCCCGACCTCATCACAGGTGTGTTGTACAACGGCTAGGTCATGGGCAATGAACAGAAATGAAATGCCTCGGGTTTCCTGAAGTTCGGCAATCAAGTTGAGGACTTGCGCTTGAACAGAAACATCCAGCGCAGAGACTGGTTCATCAGCGATAATCAGTTTGGGCTCTAAGACGAGAGCACGGGCAATGCCGACCCGTTGGCGTTGTCCACCGGAAAATTCATGCGGATAACGATTCAATGCCTGAGGGCGGAGCCCGACGGTATGCATCACCTCGGCAATTTTTTCTTCGCGTTGCGCAACCGTTCCAATGTTATGAATATCCAGCGGTTCACGCAGAATATCATGGATAGTCATCCGCGGGCTCAGAGAGGCAAATGGATCCTGAAAAATCATCTGCATCTCTTTACGCATGGCTTTGAGTTCGCGAGCATTCATTCGGGTAATATCTTGCCCCGAGATAGTGACGGTTCCGGCTGAGGGTTCAATCAGGCGCAGGATACAGCGTCCTAGGGTTGATTTACCGCATCCCGATTCCCCGACTAACCCGAGAGTCTTCCCCTGATGAATTTTAAAACTCACGTTATCGACGGCTTTACAGACCGAGCGAGTGCGTTTGAATAACGATTTTCCGGCATAGAAATGTTTTTCTAAGCCTTTGACTTCTAATAATATATCACTCATCTGGATGCCTCTGCTATGTGAAAACATGCCGCTTGGTGTTCTGGCGGTCCGGTCAGGATCGGCGTATTTTGTCGACATGTCTGAGTCACACGGTCACAGCGGTCAGCGAAGCGGCACCCTGTCGGCAGATGAAATAAATCCGGAACCATGCCTTCAATGGTTGGCAGGCGAGCAATTTTCTGTTGTCGAACGACAGGGATCGATTGGAGTAGTCCTTGGGTATATGGGTGCTTCGGGTGGCTGAAAATCGCTTCAACCGGCCCTTGTTCCACCACTTCACCGCAGTACATCACCACGACGCGCTGACAAGATTCAGCCACGACACCCAAATCATGCGTCACCAACACCATTGCCATGTTCAATGACTGTTTTAACTGTTTGATTTCATACATCACCTGCGCCTGAATAGTGACATCGAGCGCGGTGGTCGGCTCATCGGCTAATAGCAGAGCTGGGCGGCAGGAGAGCGCCATTGCTATCATCACGCGTTGACGCATGCCGCCGGAGAGCTGATGCGGGTATTCGCGGATCCGTTTTTCCGGTGACGGAATCCCAACCATACGGAGCATTTCAGTTGCCCGAATCGCAGCCTGTTTGCGTGAAATCCGTTGGTGATTGCGAATTACATCTACCATTTGCGTTTCGATTCTCAGCACGGGGTTCAAAGCGGTCATCGGTTCCTGAAAAATCATCGAGATGTCATTGCCGCGTAATTGCCGGTAGGCTTTTTCATTCATACCGACCAGCTCTTGTCCTTGAAAGCGAATACTGCCGGAGACAATTTTACCCGGCGGGCTTGGGATCAGCCCCATCACCGCCAATGAACTGACCGATTTTCCGCAGCCGGATTCACCGACAATCGCGACGCTTTCACCGGGCATCACCTCAAAACTGATCCCGTTGATTGCGCGGGCGATCCCTTTATCGGTCTGAAAATCGACGGTCAGCCCTTCCACTTTGAGCAATGGTTCTGTCGGCACTGTCACGGTATTGTCTATTGCGTTCATGACACCTTCCTTGGATCTAACGCATCCTGGAGCGAATCTGAAAATAAATTGAATGCCAGCACCAGTACAAACAACATACCGGAGGCTGCAAAAAAGTTACAGAAGTGTCCTGAAGTCACTTCGGTACTGGCTTCCGCGATCATCAGCCCCCAACTAATGCTTTCTTTCACACCCAGTCCGAGGAAGCTCAGAATCACTTCACTCTTGATGGCGGTGATAAACAGTAAAGTCATCTCAACCAAGAGAATATGGCTGGTATTGGGCATTAAATGCCGGAAAATGATGCGATAGGTCGGTACGCCGAGCGCATGGGCGGCTTCGGTAAACTCCATATTTTTTAGCTTGATCACTTCTCCCCGAATGACCCGGGCGGTACCCGTCCAAAATGCGAGTGTCATTGCCGTATGCATCGCGTAAGGGTTGCCTTCCATTGCGACGGCAATCGCTGCGACCAGTAAGAAATAGGGAATACAGTCGATACAGTTCATCACCCACAGAATGAATTCATCGAGGAGTGAACCGGCATAGTAGCCCATCAAAGAGCCAGTCAGCGCACCTATCACTGTGGCGAGTACCGCGACAACCAACCCGACCTCAAATGCAGTTTTGGTGCTGTAAATTGCCCGTTGAAAAATATCTTGCCCGTTGATGGTTGTCCCGAACCAGTGCTCAGCACTTGGCCCGCTTTGTCCTGCTGTTTGTAAGACATCCCATTGTTGGGCGATCAAACCGAACCAGACCAGTATCGCAATGATAAAATAAACCAACACAATGGCTAAACTGATCATCCCGATGCGATCTTTGCGGAATTTATCAATGCCTTTAGACCAGAGTGATTCTCGTTTCTGTCTTGCATTCTGAGTTTGTATATGAATCGTTTCAGTCATCGAATGCCCCTTATTTGAGTGAGATCCGAGGATCGACGAGTTTGTAAAGAATATCGACCGTACTGACGATGACGATAAACACCAGCGTGAGGAGGACGATAACTGCTTTGAGTACCGGTAGATCTCCGGTGGTGATCGCGTTGTAGGTAATCAGGCCGACACCGGGAATACCAAAGTAACTCTCCAATAAGAGAGACCCGCCGATCATCACGAACGGGATAGAAAACACAATTCGTGTCAGGATCGGAATCAGGGCGTTCTTCAACACATGTTTGAATAACACTTGCAGATGGGAATGACCGAACGCTCTGACGGTACGAATGTGATCCCGGGTCATTTCTTCGACAAAAAGGGCGCGGTAAAACCGGGTGCTGTACCCAACGGAAACAAAAATCGAACAGAGTGTCGGCACCGTCACATAGTACAAATAACTACTCAGGGAATTCACTTCCCAGCCATACACCGGAAACAGGTTCAGCCCGTAACTGGAGCAGAAAATTAATTGCAATACGATGATGATGATGAGGTAAGAAATACTCATCCCAATCACCGATGAAGACATGACGAGTTTGTCGATCCAACGCCCACGGTGGTGCGATGCGAACAGACCCAACCCGATACTGATCAAGTGGCCCAAAATAAAACCCGGTAATGCCAGCAACAGTGAGATTGGTATTGTCCGTTCGAGAATGGTGGTAACCGACTCGCCACTCGAGTCGGAATAACCAAAGTCAAAGGTGACCACTTGCTGGAGATAGTGTAGATAACGAATCCAGAACGGTTGGTCATAGCCAAGCTCATGACGAATCGCATTGATCTCTTCAACCGTCGGATTGCGGCCTAATAAATCATAGGTTTTATCCGGGCCGAAATAGACCATCAGCACAAAACTAATCAGAGTCACGCCAAACAGCAGCGGCAGACTATAAATGAGTTTCCGCAGGCAATAACGGAGTGTATCCATGTGTTACACCTCTACTGCACATCAATATATTTGAGGTAGTTACCGAGGATCTCCCGTTGTGGCCACATCGTGACATCTTTGTGCCATAGACGAACCCGGGTACGTGAGAAGCTGCCGATCCCAACACAGTCATCGATTAAGATCTGGTTGAGCTGATGATAGATAGCCGTCCGTTCCGGCCCCGGTTGCATCACCGATGCTTTCTCAAATAACGCATTATATTGCGGGTTGTTGTAGTTTGCGCTGTTAGAGCCGGGAGAGCGGTTTGGTCCGTAGAAGAGTTGCAGCGTGTTTTCGGCATCGGGATAGTCGAGCCCCCAGCCCATCGGGATCATCTGAGTTCGGCTGTTCTTAATATCCCGGTTGAAGTCACCGAAGGTTGCGTAAGGTTTAAATTTGATCTTATTTTTCGGATAACCGATTTTCATCAAATTGCCACGGAACTGTTCGAAGAATTGCTTATAACGGACAGAAGATGTAGCCGGATAGTAAAGGACCGGTAAATTGTGAGCATTCCAGTCGTTCTCTTTCAGCAGTTTCTTCGCTCCGGCAAGATCTTGTGTAATGGAACTTTTGTCCAGATTCGGATCAAAAGCATTGGTTCCGGGAACAATGAAACCCGGATAGGCTTCACCAAGCCCTAAATAAAAGCGCGAGATACGCTGTGGCCAGTCAAATGATTTAATAATGGCACACCGCAATGCTTTATTTTGCGTATTGGTTTTGGGGTTATCCGAATAACCCAAATACTCATCATCGAAGTTGAACACGTTAAACACCATGCCTGCTTCACGTTGAACGCGGAAATTATATTTTGCAGCATATTCCGGTTTGAGGGTTACCGGGTGTTTGGATGACAGCACGGTATCGAGCTGTTCATTTTGCAACGTGGTATTGACGATTTCATTGCCTTTGCTGAATGAATTCCACCGCGCAGATGCTTGTTTCACCCAGTTGACTTCGACGCGATCAACCCGTGGGAGTGTTTTTCCGTCCAGAGCAGCAATGCCCGTTTCGCCTTGGACTTTCGGATCGTAACCTGATTCGGCAAGATGGAAGACTTCATGACGGTAGGTCGGGTTTCTCTCCAGCACCGTTTTGGTTGAGTCGTGTGAGATGAGTTTGAACGGGCCACTGCCCACCGGGTGAGTGGCAAATTCACGACCATAAGTTTCGACCGCTTCATGAGGGACGAGCGCCGAATAACCCATCGCCAAGGTATAGACCAGTTGTGGATAGGGTTTCACCAGCTTGATTTGGATGGTGTACTTGTCCGGTGCGCTCAGTCCTTCGAGCGGTTTACTATAATCCGCACCCGCTTCTTTCCATGCTGTGACACCCGCAATTTTACTCGCCCATAACCAGGCACCTTGTGAGCGGTTTTTGGGATCAAAGTGGCGTTTGATTGAATAGATAAAATCGTCAGCTGTGACTTCTCTGCCTTTACCATCCGGGAAGGCTGGATCATCGATGAAATGAACACCCGGTTTGATATGGATGGTATACGTCAGCCCATCATCGGAAACTTCCGGCATCGCGGTGGCGAGATTCGGTTTTAATTCATACGGGCTCTTTAAATATTTATATTCATACAAGGTGTCGTATACAGCGGTGACGATGGTGTTGCTGTAGGTTGTCCCGGATTGAACCGAATCAAAGTTTGTCGGGGTACCGTCTTCAGAAAAGCGTAATACTTTGGGGGCTGCTGAGGTGGTGTCTGCAAATGCCGGTGTGCCGACATAAATAAGTGAAGCCGCAAGCGCTACAGCCAGCGGGTGTAATATCAATCGTGACATACAAATTCCTTTTGTATTTTATGGTTGTGTTGGGTGTGAAATTGGTTATGGATGAATTTCACTCGCAACGCTATGTGAGCCGTTGCTAAACATGTCTATAAAACACAAGGCATCCGTACTATGTCAATAATTGTGTGAAAAATATGAATCAGGCTGGATTAAAAAGTGCGGTTCGTCACAAAAAATAGCAATATTAAAGAGTGTTGTTTAAATAGAATGCAGAAAAAATGCGTGTTATTTCACCATGAAAATAGTGTGAATTATTGTGAGAGAATTCAAAAGTCTATTTTATATAAAACCTTGTTCATACTTAAATTTGTCTGTTCGTTGAGGTTGTCGCCGGGGGGTAAGTCAGTCCGCCAAGAAAATGATTGTTTAAGGCAGATGATGATGGATTGGATATATTTATTTGACAATGAATCCGCCATTTTAATTTTAATTTGATGTGAGTTTTTATTATTGCATACTTTAAACGATGGTGAATATTTCAATGTGAAATAAAACCTGCCCCTAATTTTTAAGACAATAATCGACAGTTTTTATCGGTAAATATGACGTTTTGCAATTTTGCTTATTATCACATTTTTTATTAATTCCCTCCTATGCAAAAAAAATCACCGACAGGCAAAACATCACTTATGAAAATCAATTAATATACGGTTGAACATCCTGTGACCCATGTGAAACTCAGCCATTGTCGTTGCGTTTCTTTGCACAATAAGGCTTGAAGACACAATGAACCCTACACCCAAGAGAATGGGGGGCATAGGTATCTGAAAGGAATAACTCTGGTATGGAATTCAACATGAAGAAAAAAATACTTACGACAATTATTTCATCAACACTATTTGTCAGCTATGGATTATATTCGGTCAGTGCTTTGGCAAAAACCGACGCTGTTCAATCTTCAGTAAATGGTGAACAGCTAAAATCGCAACAGGTTCAGGCAGATTTGCACAATAATAGGTATGACATTTTGGCAAAGGCTATTGTTGCCAGAATGACAGATGAAGAAAAATTAAAAATGTTAGTCGGTGCAGGAATGACTCCCGATACCGATCAGGTCATTAATTTAAAAGCATTAGTCAATGGTGTCGCAGGGTATATCCACGGGGTGTATGATCACAAGCGCCACTTGGATGTTCCGGCACTGAAACTTGCAGATGGCCCGGCGGGTATCCGGATTGATCCGACGCGTGATGGTGATGATCAGACCTACCATGCCACCGCATTTCCCAATGGTGCATTGATGGCATCTACATGGAATCCCGATTTGATTCATGAAGTTGGTGAAGCTGTTGCCAATGAAGGAAAAGAATACGGGGTCGATTTCTGGTTAGCACCGGGGATGAATATTCAGCGTAACCCGCTTAATGGCCGTAATTTCGAATACTATTCAGAAGACCCATTGGTCAGCGGCATGATTGCTTCCGCGATGGTGCAGGGTGCTCAAAGTAAAGGTTTGGCAACAACGATTAAGCATTTTGTCGCCAATAACTCAGAAACGAACCGCTTCTTTATCAATGCCGTGGTGACGCCGCGTGCGCTGCGGGAAATCTATTTGCGTGGTTTCGAGTATGCGGTCAAAGAATCCCATCCATGGGGGATTATGTCATCTTATAATCAGGTCAATGGTGTGAACAGTGGTGAACGTGCTGACTTGATGACAGATATCCTGCGTCACGAGTGGGGATTCAATGGCTTAGCAATGAGTGACTGGTTCGCGGGTTACAACCCGATTGATCTCTTGAATGCTGGTGTTGATGTGATTCAGCCCGGTGGTGAAAACCCGGTTGTTCCCGGTTTAGGTAACTGGAATGAATATGTGGTTGAGGGCTATAAAAAGGGTGATTTAACCAAAGCAACCCTTGATCGCAATGTACAACATATTGTCGCTCAGGCTTTAAAAACACCGTCTGCGAAGCATTATCCCATCTCGAATAACCCCGATCTGCAAGCACATGCGACTTTAGCGAAACAAGTGGCGGATGAAGGGATTATTCTGCTGAAAAATCAGGCTTCAGTATTACCACTGGCAACGTCACAAGCGATTGCTTCTTTTGGGATTACTCAGATCAATACCTTGAAAGGTGGAACCGGTAGCGGGGATGTTCATCCGGATCATGTGACGACCATCATTGATGGACTTGCGAAACAGTTTCCTGTGAATCAAGGATTGGCATCATTCTATAACGATTATTTTGAAGCAAACAAAGTGATCACCACGGGTAGTTTGGGTGTGTCAAAAATTGTGAGCTGTACGGAACCTTCCGTGACAGATTTAGGCTCACAAATCAGTAGTGCAGCACAACAGAGCGATGTCGCAGTGATCACCTTGGGCCGTGTCGCGGGTGAAGCGGCCGATCGTAAAGCCGAACGTGGTGACTACTTGTTGTCTGAAACTGAGCTGGGGCTGATTTCGGCAGTATCAAATGTTTTCCATGCACAGAATAAAAAGGTTGTTGTGGTTCTGAATATTGCCGGTGTGATTGATATGAGTGAATGGCAGGATCAAGTCGATGGGATTGTACTGGCTTATATGCCGGGACAAGAATCCGGCGATGCAATTGCCGATATTCTCTCTGGTAAGGCGAATCCAAGCGGCAAACTGGCGCAAACCATTCCATTGTCTTATGCGGATGTTCCATCTTCGGCAACATTCCCCGGTGTCGATGAAAATAACGACGGTGAATTGGATCATCAATATTACAATGAAGATATTTATGTCGGATATCGTTATTACCAGACATTTAACAAAGCCGTCGCTTATCCGTTCGGTTATGGATTGTCATACACATCATTCGATTTATCGCACACCAAAGTGCTGATCAATGAGCTGAATCATCGTCATCCGAAAAAAGGTGTGTTGCTCAAAACCGTGGTCGCGAATACGGGCGATGTTGCCGGTAAAGAAGTGGTTCAGGTCTATGTTGCTGCGCCTGAAGTGAAACTGAAAAAACCTAACATTGAACTGAAAGCATTCGCTAAAACCAGAGAACTGGCCCCCGGAAGATCACAACGGATGGTGCTGGAAATATCACCGGAGACGTTGGCGAGCTTCGATCCTGATAAGAATCAATGGATTGTTGAACCGGGGACTTATCAGGTCTATGTCAGTCAGTCATCCGATATTACTTCGGTCACGCCGGTTCAGTTTGTCGTGCGCAAAGAAGTTGTGGTTGAAAATACCACGCCGGGTGCGCTGGCATTGGAAGAAGGGGTGACGGCAGCGTCATTTGTCACTGTCGCAGAATAACATCATGTTTGCATCATTTGGCGGGCTTTGCCCGCCTTTTTTTTATCTTCAAAAACGACTGACAGCATCATTGGTCATCACCAAGCGGGTCATCACACATTGTTAATAACGAGTTGTTTATAACGAATTGTTTATAACGAATTGGTAATAACAATAAAGTCATTAATAGTGGTGGACAGTATGATTTATATTGCACATTTATATTTTGTGGTCATGTCGCATCCCTTTATCATTCAGCGATATCATTTCTAAGCCAGAATCTTTGTTAAATTGGCACCAAACTCGTGTTGACATGTGTTTTCGCGCCGGGGTGAGCGGAGAGACATGGTATTGGTGAGACGAGGTTCCAGGTGTTATGCCTTTGATATGTTGATGAATTGGATAGTCAGACTGATTTGGTTTCAAAGTTTCAGAGAAAGAGCAACGATGAACGGTAGATATGAAAAAAGTGTCTCTAATGTTTTAGCACGTAATATGATTCAACAGTTGTCGTTACACAATATTGATATCGATACGATTCTAAAGCGCTGTGGTATCAGTGAGTATGAACTCAATCGGCCCAATGGCAGGCTTGCCGAGCGAACACACTACCAGTTTATGCTCGAAACGATGAAATATAATCGGTATATCTATGAGTCGTCGTCAATTCAGTCATTGTTTAGTAAATTTCCCGAACTGATAGGTTTAGGCATGAATGAGTCTTCAGCGGTTCAAGCGGCGGAGAGTTTTGTTCGCTACCGGATGCTGATTGGTAATTGTGATCGCTGTGATCTGAAAGTTGAGGGGAATCGGATCAAGTTGACCTATGTCGATGACGGCCCTGAAGAGCTATCGACCAGTGCTTTGGGGAATTTTATTATCTGCCGGGAGCTGCTTAAAACTTATTTACCTGTGATGTCGGTTCAGGTCAGCCTGACGCATGTGGGGTCTCTCTCCCGACATATCGTCAATGATTGTCTGGAAACCCAGTGTTTACTGCATCAGCGTGAGAATTATTTGATCATTGAAAGTCCTTCGTTGCATGCGCCCAATCACAATTTCAACCCGCAACTGAATCAGTTACAAAAAATGCATTTGGAGGGGTTATGCCGTCAGATCAATGACCGGCAAACATTTGCGGTGGTGGTGGAAGAGTTGATTGAGTCGTTGTTGTTACAGCAGCATATTCACAACGAACATTCGGTGCTCCAGTGTGTTTGCAGCCATTTAAAGATGAGCCGTTGGACACTGAACAATAAGCTACGGCAAGATCATCAGTCTTTTACCGATGTGTTGAATCGGGTGCGGCTGAAAAAAGCCTGTGAGTTGTTAGTTGAAACCCAAAAAAGTATTAAAGAAATTAGCGAGCTGGTTTACTTCTCTTCGCAAGCGGTGTTTTCAAGATTTTTTCGACTGCATGCCAACATGTCACCGATTCAATATCGGAAAAAATTAGCAAACCGCTCATCTTTACCCGTTTAAGCGTCTTGAGCTGAGAGCCAAAGGCATGATCACACGACCGAATGGGTATTTTTATCACTTTCCGTCATTGGGTCGTGTGGCTGATTGAATGGTATCTGAAGTGCGGTTAAAAGAACTGCCAAACGACACTATGTTCAGATCCCATACTCCAAAGGAGGACTACTACCGCCAGTAGCGCTTCCAGAATTATTTACATTTGTCTCCCCGTTTAACCTCTCTGTTTCACCGCGAAATCGGGCGGCTATCTCTCTAATCTATCGTTATTTACATCAACAGAATTCATATCGACAGAGATTGAGATCGTCAGTCGTAATCAGATGAGGTGATGAAAATAATGCAGTACAAATTGGCAATCGGGGAAGGCTGTTTGAGTGAAGCTGATAAAGAGGTGATTCTGTCAGACTACTTTATGGCACTGGATCAGCAAAAGGCCTCTTTTCTGGGATATCAGACCAACCAACAGGTTGAATTTCCCTCACGGCTGTTGCCTTTTCTTTCTTTGAATTTACTCAATCTCGGTGACGGATTCGAAGACGGCAGTTACCGGATCAATGCAAAACAGTTTGAACGGGCAGTGCTGGATTATTATGCCCGGTTATGTGGCTTTACCGGTGCGCATACCCAGCGTCAGTATTGGGGATATTTGACCGCAATGGGGTCAACCGAAGGGAATCTTTATGCACTCTGGAATGCACGGGATTTCTTACAAGGACATCCGGTTGAAGGCTATGCCGAGGCGACCACGACAGCTTATCCGCCGGTGTTGATCTGCTCGGGGGCGGCCCACTATTCGATTTATAAAGCCAGTCAAATAGTTGGTGTCAGCTTATTTCACGATATCGGGCCGGAGTTGGGAGCGTGTCCGATTAATCAGGGCAACTGGTATCAGCCATTGGCTGTTGATGAAAATGATGCGGTGATCATTGACGATCTATATGCGTTGGTTGAATTTTTCACCGCTGCACAATATCCGGTGATTTTGGTGCTGAATCATGGCACAACGTTTAGCGGTGGCAGAGATGCGATTTATACGATTCTGACGCGCTTGAAGCCACTACTGGGAAATAATACCCCACAACAACGGCGTTACTGGGTCCATGTTGACGGGGCGCTGGCAGCCAATTTCTCACCTTATTTACATGTTGGGTTTGCGCCTTTTGCTATCACGGATGAGCCCGATGAATTTCGTCACCCGGAAGTGATGTCTTTGTGTACCAGCCCTTATAAATGGCTGGGGATGCCGTGGGCTTGTGGGATTTATCTCATGCAAGCACGTTATAAAGTCGGCTCATCTGCCCGGCCGGTTTATATCGGTAGCCGGGATTCAACGGTTTCTGGCTCCCGGCAAGGCATATATGCGCTCTACCTATGGGATCATCTTGTCACGCTGGGCAAAGCCGGCTTGCAACAGCTGGCTGATGCCAATGAACATCTCGCCAATTATACCCAGCACCGCATCGAACAGTTGTTTCAGCAGTTCGATCCAAGTGGCAAACAGTTGCGTGTGATGCCGAGGCCACATCACAGTAATATTGTTCGCTTCACTGCGCCCAATCCCGCAGTGATCGAACAATTTTCTTTGGCACAGAATGATGTGATGAGCGATGGGCAATTACAGCGGATGTGTCACGTTGTCATCTTAAGCCATGTCACTCTAGCTGCGATTGAGCGATTACTGGATGCTCTCGCTCATCCCAATGCCTTCTCATTCTCATCCCGACCCAAAAATCCACTGACCGATCTGCGGTCAATGCGCCATCTTTCCGGAGCATTATCTGATGATTCGGCATCGCAAGCGGAGCGTTTTATATGATCAAAAAAGAGATATTAGCGGTAATCGTCAGCTTGATTTGGTTCTGTTCTCCAGCCCTATATGCACAATATGTGGTGGATACGTCAATCTCGATTAACAAAATCTATGGCGTGAATACGGTCGATCAGACTTACAAAGTAGACGGTTATCTGGTGACATCCTGGGATGAACCCGATCAAACTTACCGGCCAGCCAGTGGCGAGCGGGTTTATGAGAATCATCACGCTGATCAATTGATAAGTGACGGGCTTTGGGTGCCGGCATTTGAGTTTATCAATATCATCGGCCAACGTCAGACCGCGAATCGACGGGTTGTGATCTCCGCGGATGGTCGGGTGACGTATAATGAGCGCTTTCAGGGACTGTTCACGACGACGATGGATTTTCGTCAGTTTCCTTTTGATCATCAAACCTTTGTGTTGATGATGGAACCATTTTCTTATGAGCAGCAACAACTCGTATTTGGCTCCGCCCGGATCAACGTTGAAGCACTGGAAAACCAAGCGCTCAGCGAATGGCAAATGCAAGGAAAGCCTCAAGCGCGCGTGAGTCGTTCGGACTATACACATTTACAAAGCGGCATGCTGAGTCACTTCTCGCGTTTAACGATTAGCATTCAGGCATTACGTAAACCCGATTATTATCTGTGGCGTTTCATTTTGCCGCTGTCTTTGATTTTAGTGGCGTCATGGGCGGTCTTTTGGATTGAAGGCTTTTCTGAACGTCTGATGACCTCTTTCACCATGATGCTTACCGTGGTTGCTTACACCTTTTATACCAGTAGTTTGTTGCCGAGGCTGCCATACACCACGTTGATCGAGCGGATGGTGATTATGGGGTATGTCAGTATATTTGCGGCAATTATCGTGATTGTCTTCGTCAAAATTCGGGATGAAAAAGGACGGCCGGTTGAACATGTGATACCGCGCTGTCGGGTCATTTTTCCTGCCTTATTTCTAATCGCAATGAGTGTACTCATCGGGGTGAATGGTGGCTTATGAAACTCTTTCAATCGACTCGGACATGGTTTGATGCAACCCTTGCGGCTGTTGTATTCGTCGGGTTATTGGGCATCACGACTTATCTGTTATATGCCAAATCCGTCAGCGCACTCGAAGGGCAGATTAAAGCCGGGCTGATGTCAACCGTCAGTGCATCGGCAACCACTTTAGATGGTGATATCCATCGTCATTTTCAGGCAGACACATCCCCGGATGAGCCGGAATATCACACCATGGCAATGCATATGGAACGTATTCGGCAGGCTGCGACAGGGGTGCGATATATCTACACCTGTATTCTCAAACCTCAAGGGGTCTATTTCGTCGTGAACCCCAGCCCGCAGAATGACGGCGACGGCGACGGGGTACCGGATCCACCACCGGCATTAATGACACTTTATGATGACGCGCCTCAGGAATTAGTGGCAGCACTGACCCATCAGGAAGTCAGCGTCTCAAGCGTGCCTTATCAGGATCAGTGGGGCACATTTATCAGTGCTTATGCCCCTTTTTATGATGCGCAAGGGGAATTTGTCGGTGTGTTGGCGATGGACTTAGAGCTAAGCGGTTTTTATAAGCGACTGAGTCAGGTTCAACGTGTGTTCGGTAAAGCGAAGATCATCATTTTGTTTATCGGGCTGATTGCCGGTCTGGTGGTTTGGTGGATTCGTCGTGCCTATGTGAATAATCTCCATGCACTGGAAACGACAGAGCAGCAAGCCGCACAGACCTTGGCGCATATGCGCTATCGTCGGGATGTTCTGCTGGAAGTCGTGCGATATTGTTTTCATCGGTTACCGGAGCCGTACCGTGATCAACCGACTGACAATGATCAACGAATGTCCTGTGATCAACCGATGCACGGGGCGCGACAAGGTGGCAGCATCAGCGACTGTCCTCCTGAGCGTTATCCTTCTGAACGAGATTCTTCAGAGCAATATCCTCCTAAACAATATTCTCCTGAACAATATTCCCCTGAACAAACGGATACACCCAATCTGACCGGGGTTTTCAATCCGGTCAACAGCGTGGAAAACCACCAGCAAGCGGTTTATCACTATGCATTGAGTTTTGGCGATATAACGACCGTGTCGGAGTCATTTTATTTGGCAGACTGGTTCGACAAGCTGAATACGAACATACAACAAGCCGGGCATGCATCTCATCAATGGTTGGGTGAGATGCAGCACCCGGTAGAGGGCGATTGCCAAATGTTGTTGGATACTTTCTGTGAGTTTTACCACCGTCTCAGTCAGTTGTTACAGCAACCGGTGGAGGCTCAAACCCAGATTGCGCAAGAAAGTCTCGCGCACTGGCAATTGGTGACCGTCATTTCAATTCAGGACGAGAGGCAATGGACACGGTGTCGGCGACTGTTCAAAATTTCAGCCGCACACGATATGACGCATCGGTTGGCCGCTTTGTCCGCAACGGAGCTCCACCTTTTAAAAGTCATTTATTTGCTGCAAGAGTTGGGGAGTGAACTGACACTGACAGAGGACGGTGTCCTGCAAATCACTTGGCAAGTCAGTAAGGAGCGGAGCGAATGAAAACTTATGCACCGATACTACTCATCATGGCAACCCTACTGGTTCAGCTCTCCTCCGGCATTAACTATGTCACGATTCCCGTAGTGATGGATGGGCAGGGGATTGGTAATACGGCTATCGGGATCGCGATGGCTTTTGAAATTATTGGTGTGCTATTGTTTTACCGCCCATTGAGTCGCTATCTGAGCCACTTTGGGATCTTGATTTCGCTGTTGATATTAACGTTATTCAGATCCTTGAGCCTGTTACTGATGGCTCATGCCGGATACTACGGCTTATGGCTGATCAGTATTTTTAGCTACGGTTTGTCCACGGGGATGCTGCTGGTTTTATTGCAGACTTGGCTGAATATTAGTGTTCAAGGGAAAACGAAAGGTTTAATGATGGGGTTGTACTCTTCGGCACTCTCTTGTGGTATCGCTTTAGGGCCGATCATCGTCCAACTGATTCATCTCACGATCGAGTGGCGGTTTGAGACTGGCGCGTTGATTACTTTGTTGCCGTTACTCTTGTGCCTCGGTCTGAAAGCAAGAGGGCAGGCAATGCATCGTTTGGGTGTGGTCCGGTTCAGTTTCGCCTTTCGGCACGCCAAAATCATTCTGGTGGCTGCGTTTGTCGGGGGAATTAGCTTTTTTGGGTTACCGGGATTTTTGACCTTGTACGGACTGCATAATGGCTTATCTGAACCACAGGCGCAGCTATTACTCACTATGTTTATGACCGGTAGTGTCAGCCTTGGTATTCTCATGAGTGCTTTTGCATCGATTCTGAACCGCCGTACGGTGGTGTTGTGCTGTATTTTCGGATCCGTAGTTTGTGCGGTGTTTCTGTCTATGGCGGTCTATGCCAAGTATTGGGTTGCGTTGGCCTTACTGTTTGTTTGGGGCGGTTGTATGGGAGGAATCTACGGGATTGGTCTGACAGTGATGGGAGAACGTTTCTGCCAACAGGATCAAATGTCGGCCAATATGAGTTACACCCTGATGGATTCTTTTGGAGGGATCACCGGGTTACTGCTGATTGGTGCGATGCTCGATACATTTGGCTCCGAAGGGATGACCACTGTATTCATTGTATTTGGTTGTCTGCTACTGATTTTTGCGGTGTACGAGATGTTGGTGCCGAGGCGAACATATGAGTAAGGCGGATTTTGATATACCCAAGTAACCCCAAGATGCAGGATTCAGAGTGTCTTCAATCGGCGTTATTCAAGGAAAATGTCGGCAGGAATGGCCTTCCCATTTCAATGGCATTTGACGCAGAAAGGCGCTGATTGAAGCACTCCCGAAGGGCGAGTTCACTGAACTCAGAGACTGTGTTAGAGATTCTCGCCATAGAATGGCTATGACTCAAATCTCTGCCTTGCCTCTGAGCCCAGTGATTCTCGCTGAAACTGCATCTTGAGGTCATTTGGGTATACAAATATTACCGGAGATTGTCTTGATTATGTTTTATGGGCGCCATTTTTTGCAAAATGATAATGCATTTTTATTTTGCAAAAATATTATGAGTCAATATGCTATAGATCGATTGCTTAATAAAAAATAATTAATTAAAACAAGTGGTTAAATTAAATAGAATAGTTGGCATGCATAATGCATTAATAAAAGTGATCCTTTTAAGCCAAAGGATCACCTAGCCAACTGACGTTGTTAGTGAACCAGATTTGTTCATATTGATAGCCAATCACGATTGTTGTGATTGGCTTTTTTTATCGGGCAAATACCAATGGGATTGTTTACTCTCAGTATCAACATCCGATGATAAGTTATCGCTGTTCTGATGCTGTCGTTGCTTCTACTGTTGTGGATTACGGACGAGAGATAAATTCAATTGGCGTGTGTAATTGGCCTTGAATCGTTTTACCCTGAAGTGCTTTGTGAATAAGCCAGACGCCTTGATAGCCCATTTTGAACGGGAGCTGAATTACGTAGCCGTACAGTTTTCCCTTCTTGAGGCTTTCAATCATGATCTTTTGCTCATCAAAGCCGATATGAACGACATTGGATTGATTCGAATGTTTTTCTCGGGCAATCAACACGCCGATCGTTGTGGTATCATTCGGAGTGAAAATGCCATCGATTTGATCAAATTGACCGAGAATTTCTCCTGACTTTGAACGCGCATCACCGACTTGCGTGCCCAAATAAGTATCGGCAATGATAGTCAGTCCGATCTTCTGAGCCTCATCAGCAAAGCCACGCTCTCTCGCATCTGTCGATGTAACGCCTTGCTTGAGTCGGAAAAGGATAATATTGCCATGATAGCCTAGTGCTTCCCCCATTTTTTGCGCAGCCAGTTGCCCCGCAGCATAGTTATCCGTAGTCACAGAAGCAAGTCGATCACCACCGGTATCCCGATCAATATAGATCGTCGGAATCCCCTCAGCTTTTAAGCGAGTGATGTCCTGATTACGACTAACATCTGACGGTGCGATGATGAGACCACGACAGTGAAACAGCTTCATTGTATTGTCTAAGATGAATTTTTGCCCGGCAGAATCGGAATCTTCAACGGTTCCTCTGGCGTAGATCTTCAAACCCAACTCTTTGCCTGCTTGCGTCGCACCCTCAATAACTTTTGACCAAAACAATCGATGGGTACTGCCGGATGTAATTACCGTGACGCAATTTTGTCTCTCTTCCGAGGCGGATTGGGCACTGAGGGGAATGGTTAGCGTAAGGATAAAACCTGTGATCAAAGCGGATACGATCCTGAAATTCATCGTTTTGTCTCTTTGTCGTCATGACATTATCCCAATAATTATAAGTCTGATTTCATAGCTTCGAGGAAATAAATTCAAACTTGTCGCCAATGTCACGCAGCGCCCGCTGTCCCGTTTTTCCGGCGCGTTTAGATCAATTCCGAAATCGGGAGTGCTTTGTTACTGCATAAAGAATGTTGGGAAAAGTTTCAATATTGACGTTCGTAAGCTATCAACCATGCCTGAAGATGACTTCAGGCATGTAAGAACTAGTACAAATATTATTAATTTACCAGTAGAGTTCTTTATAGCGTTGTACAGCGATTAATTTCTTTTCCAGCATTGTGATCCCACAGGTGGTAGCACATTTTCCTTAGGGTTGCGTTACATAGATGGATAAATTGTTTCTGTTCTATACCCTGAGGGGAATTAGGTGCGGTGACAGCAAGAGTATATTCTGAGTACCTTTCTTCGAATTCGATATCCCACCATAACTCAGGCCAGTCGAGAGTACCGTAAGATACTCCATTACCTATTTGTTCTAAACGTTTTTGATCTACTTTACCACTACAGTCAGCAACCTTGACTGTTTTCATAAATTTCCCTTGTTCATCTGTTGTCACAACTGTTGGTTCACCAAGCAAATCGTTTACTCCATCCCGTGCATATAGAAGGACGTTTGCATAAGGAACTGGTAGGCCCTGTTGATCTAATACTGTCCCCGACATTTCTAGTTTATTATGTGCGAAAATCTTAGAGAGAGGAAAACAATGGCGTATTTTTTTCAAACGCTCCACGACACAATTGCCTTCTAGTGTATTCCTGTAAGTATCATGCTTAGCTAATTTTTCTGTATTCCACACATTGACATTGGACAGCGTTACACCAGAATCAGGATCACTTACCGTCAATGAATACTGTGCCGATGTAGCAGGGACACTTTCAGTGTTGGCTCGAACCAAAAAATACACCGATGAATTTGATGATACATCATTGATAGCCAGTACCTGATTATGTGGAATCGCTGCCCACTGACTGCCTGTCCATAGTTCTGTAATAAATTGATCACTTGCACTGAATTTCAGAGCAATACGATTTTGATCTGCGCCGGTTTTGTAGACGTAATAATCAAGATCATTATTATTATCCATATTCCCCTGAATGGTTGCCGAAGAGGTAAGTGTATAAGCCTGAGATGCTTTATCATTCGTTTCTTGAGCGTCATATTCAGGATGACTTAACCATCCGACAATCGCTTTCTCTTTACTGATCCCTGTTTTGGCTTCGACCGCTAACACGTATATTCCAGGTTCTGCTTTATAGAAGACTTGCTCTTGTCTGGCCGTTGATGATACGGAAGTGTCCAGTGTTGCTAATTTATTTTCATCCGTTAGCTGAAAAAGGTATAGATTGTAATCGACATCTTCCGCTATATTGGTGAGCACGCCTTGAATTTTTGTCGTTTCTTTAATTTCCACACTGTAGCACTGGACGTCACCTTCCTGCTGTAAGTTTGTATATATTGCATTATCTAAAGGTAGTACCGGGCAACCAGTCCGTTGTTCTGAAGATTGATTTCCTTCGGCAATGTTTTTGTGAGCAGAGAGTGATTCAGGCTGAAGGATTTTACTTCTCCACTGTATCTCCTGCTCTAAAGCATCACTATTGCGAGTTTGATTACTGTCTATATAGACTCCCGGAGTATTCTCAATATCGAAAGGTTCTGATACAGAGTTTGAAATTGGGATGTTGATTGATTGAGAAAATACAGGGAAAGACAAGAAGGAGACTAAAAGTAAATTTACTTTGTTCATATTATTATCTCTATTATGAAATTGAATTCATAATTTAACAATATGTATTGTCCCGCTCAACCTGAATGACTTTATATTGTGATCCAGAAAAGTTGATCATGAAATATTTTCCCTGAAAACCTAAACTATCAAATTGCTGTTATGTGGCAGTCTGGTTTATGGTCTGGCAACAGTCTTTGGTAGTGATGATGGACAGAGCTCAGGTTCTATTTGTCTGACGCTCTTGGGACATACGGCCAATGGAACCGAGATGTCACTGAGAGGTCCATCAGAAGGGAAAGGTGTACACAGCAAAATAGCAGGCAAAGTTTCTACGGTATGAACCTCAACAAATATCTTCGGGGTGTTGAAGCCGAGGTTGTCTGGGGGTTTATTTATTTTTTATGCATCCTCGTGTGTGTTCAATTTGCATCATGCACAATTTTTTGCATTTTGCAAAAACATAAAGAGGATAAAAGATAAGCACTGAATGATTATTTATTGAATAAAAACATGTAGTTAATGATTGTTAAAAAGTTGGCACGTATACTGCTTTAATGACATTGACCCTTATTAAGCCGAGGGTCACCTAGCCAACTGACGTTGTTAGTGAACCTAATTTGTTCATATTGATAGCCAATCACGACCTTGTGATTGGCTTTTTTTATGCCTGTCGATTTCTCTGCTGTTTTACGCCCCATTTTTGTCACGACATTTCCTATGGCGCATTTCACCGAATCGGTCTTTTCCCTAGTGTGATAAAGAACCAAAGCAGTCGAGCCAATCTTGATTGAATTGATCAATTGCTTCGTTTACGCATGGGTTCTCCATCATTTGATGGATAAGCTCGACGGGGATGGTCACACTCGCTTGGCGAATACTTAAGCAGTCGATCACTTGTTTGGTATTTTTGAAACTCGCACCGATAATTTGACATGTCTGCGCATGATGAGAAAGGAGGTTCGATATCGATTCCACCGTTTCAATCGCATTGCCAGTCAGCATATCAATTCGATTGATGTAAGGCGCAACAAACGAAGCACCTGCTAATGCCGCGAAAAAAGCTTGTTGCGAAGTATATATTGCAGTCCCTAAGGTTGTAACTCCTTCATTTTTTAACCTTTTTATGGCTTTTACGCCCTGCATATTTACCGGTATTTTCACGACGAAATGATCAACCATCTGATTGAGTTTTAATGCTTCTGTCACTATGTCATCTGCACTCGTGCTAATGACTTGACCAAAAATCAGCCCATCACCATCTAAAGCATCCCGAATCCGGGGTAACAGATTGATCATCTTTACACCGGATTTAGCGACGATTGTTGGATTCGTTGTGACACCAGCAATTGGTAATAAATCGGATAGCGTCTTAATTTGTTCAATATCACTGGTATCAAGATAAACGGACATAATGAGCCTCTCTTATCGTACTGAATAAAAGGGCTAATACAGATATTAAGGAGCATGGGGGGGAAATACCTGTATTAGCATGTATAGATCATGTTTAAAAACAAAAGCTTGATGGATAGAGTTTATACTGATGACGCCTGAAAAGACGCCACTTTGTCTACGAATAACAAGTCATACCGTTATTGAATTGTGATTCATATATCGCGCGACAGGTGTCGTTAACGTTTTCATCAATCCCATCAACGCGCTCCTATCTGCGCGCTGATTCGCCCGCCTGAACGAATGCTTCTTTCACCATCCTACGAGCTGTCGAGCTTACTATTATTTTATCTTATTTTCATTTTGAAAGTAATTGTTGGTTTCTTTATTTTTGTTTTGATTGTTTTATTTGCGCTCTGTGTTTTTAATTTAACGAGTCACTCTGAATAATTCAATAATATTTTTTTATTTAAAAGTTAAAACAAAAAATATATCAGTAAGATATTGATTTTAAATGGGTTAAAATTTTTGAATTTTTTATTGAGATTTCATTACTTTCATATGGATACCATAATTTTAGGTGCGGAATGGTTTATCGGACTATTCCAAAAAGGCGGAGAAACTTTGCTTGGTATGATGACAGGGATTCTGCCACTACTCATTGCGCTACTTTGTGCAATGAATGCATTGATTGCGTTTATTGGAGAGAACCGAGTCGAAAGACTGGCGAGCAGATGTGCAAGCAATCCAGTTTCTCGTTACCTCATTCTTCCGGTTGTCGGCACATTCATTTTTTGTAACCCGATGACTCTTTCATTGGGCAAATTTTTGCCAGAACGTTACAAACCGAGCTATTACGCAGCAGGTTCATACTCTTGTCACTCGATGAATGGTTTATTTCCACACGTAAACCCAGGTGAATTATTTGTTTACCTGGGTATAGCAAGTGGCATTACAACACTCGGTTTACCGCTCGCTCCACTAGCTGTCGCGTACCTATTTGTCGGCATGATTTCGAACTTCTTCAGAGGTTGGGTCACTGACTTCACCACCATGATGGTCGAAAAACAACAAGGCATTCAATTAGATCGCGAAGTTCGTTTCAGTTAATGAGGAAGAGATCATGACGACAACATTAAAAATCAAAGCAGGGAAAGGTGGTTGGGGTAAAGAACTGATCGTCGATTTCCCAAAAACTAAGAAAATCATGTACATGGTCGGAGGGACCCGACCAGCACTTGTTGACCGATTAGTTGAATTGACAGGTTTAGAGACTGTTGATGGATTCGCTGACGGTTGTGAATATAAAGAGATGGCGGTCGCTGTTATTGACTGCGGCGGCTCAATGCGCTGTGGCCTGTATCCTAAAAACAATGTTCCCACTCTGAATGTTATGCCGACAGGCAAGTCTGGCGTAATGGCGAAGTACATCAATGAAAGTAACTATGTTTCCAATGTTGACGTTGATTGCGTGAGTGTCGTTGACGGTTTGGATGCTGCAAGGGGGACTTCAACGGTTGCAGCTCACGAAGTTTCTATGGATTCAAATAACGCGGATTCAAGTGATGCAGCCGTAACGACAGGGAACATCGATACCACTAAAAAACTCACCGAACAGTCAGATGGCCTGTTAGCCCGAATTGGTATGGCTATGGGGAATGTTATGGCGGTATTTTTCCAAGCCGGCCGTGACACGATTGATACCGTCATGTCCACCATCATTCCATTCATGGCATTCGTTTCTATGCTCATCGGTGTGATATTGGCCAGTGGTATTGGGGACACAATTGCTCACGTGTTAGTGCCGCTGGCAACGAATCCTGTTGGATTAATTATCTTAGCGCTGATTTGTTCGTTCCCGTTCTTGTCACCATTCTTAGGGCCCGGAGCTGTAATTGCCCAAGTTATCGGTGTGTTGATCGGCACTCAGATCGGTTTAGGCAATATCCCTCCGCACCTAGCGCTACCCGCTTTATTCGCTATCAATGCTCAAGCTGCTTGTGACTTTATTCCGGTCGGGTTAGGGCTTGCTGAAGCCAAACCGGAAACAGTGCGTGTCGGTGTCCCATCTGTTCTGTATGGACGCTTCTTAACCGGCGCACCAACCGTATTGTTGGCATGGTTTGCATCAATGTTCATTTACAACTGAGGGCAAGCAAATGAGTTTGTATAGTGTTGAAATCATTCAAGTTGGGGAATGTGCATTAGAAGCACTGGAAGACGATATGTTGATTTTATTCAACCAGTCAGTGCCAGCCGATGCTGCCGAGTACTGCTTTGTGCACACGCATGATCAATTGAAAGGTGAGATTGCTGTCGGTGGTGAAGTGATTATCGATGGCAATACCTACCCAATCACTGCGGTCGGTGATGGTGTGAATCAAAATTTAGGCAACTTAGGACATATTACATTGCGTTTTGACGCATCAAGCGAAGCTGACTTCGTCGGTAGCCTTCATTTAGCCGGTCCTCAACCCCGTTCATTGGGTGTTGGTTCAACTATTCGCTTTATTTGATTTTTTGGAGGGGGCAGAACTCCCTCTACATTTTAGGAGATTCGTTATGAAAACAGCAGTTGTTGTTGGTGGTGGTCAAACACTTGGTGAGTATCTTTGTAAAGGACTTGCAGCAGCAGGATACAAAGTGGGAGTTGCCGACTTAAATGTTCGGAATGCCACCCAAGTGGCCGATGAAATCTGTACATTACAAGGGGACGGTATCGCAGTTGGCGTTGGTGTCGATGCCACGGACGAACAAAGTGTTACTGATGCATTTAAAACCATCAAAGCACAGCTCGGTAGTATTGATGTTTTGGTTTATAGCGCAGGTGTCGCCAAAGCAACGAAAATTACCGATTTTACGCTGCAAGATTTTAATTTTAATGTGAATGTAAACTTAAATGGGTACTTCTTGTGTGCTCGCGAAGCGGCTCGTTATATGGTTGAGCAAGGTCATGGCGGACGCATTATTCAAATCAACAGCAAATCAGGGAAAGTAGGGAGTAAACATAATGCCGGTTATAGCTCGGCAAAATTTGGCGGGGTTGGTTTAACGCAGTCTATTGCTCTTGACTTGGCGGATGACAAAATCACCGTCAATAGCTTGATGCTAGGTAATCTACTGGAATCCCCGATGTTCCAAAGTCTAATTCCGCAATATGCGAAGAAGCTGGGGCTTGAAGAACACGAAGTCATGCAGTATTACATCGATAAAGTCCCTCTGAAAGCCGGTTGCGGGTATGACGATGTGTTAAATGTTCTCAAATTCTATATCAGTGAGGGTGCGAAATACTGCACGGGTCAATCGATCAATATCACTGGCGGACAAGTGATGTTTTAAGCGTTGTTGCCAGCCGATGAAATCGTATTGAAGGGGCTGAAAAGCCCCTCATGTTTTCGAATCTGAGGGATAGTATGGATATCATTGTCGCGATTGGAGGGTTGTGCATTCTGGCTTGGTGGACAAGATTATTTCTGAACGATATGAAGTACACACCCAAAATAAAAATCAAAGATAAAAAAATTGAAAATCAGTAAAATCACGCCATCACTATGAAAATGGTGATACTTAGAAGCTATCATGATGTTTTATGCTTTCTCATTCGTTCATGCACTGTGACAATCATTTTGAGGTAACCTATGGATTCTATTTCTTTATTCATCAGCATAGCGATTGTCGCGTGGATCGCGCAAATCGCGATGAGTTTTTTCCAAATACGCGCCTTTAATCGAATGATTCAATCGATGGCTAGAAAGGGAAAGGTGAAGATCGGTCGAACAAAAAGTCGTTGGAAAGCAAGAACAATTGTTGTTTTAGTTGAAGCTGAGGATGGTACTGTTACGGATGCGAAGGTACTTAATGGTGTGACTGTTTTTGCCCGCCCGAAAACACTGGCTGAAGTGATTGGTTGCTCATATCCATTCGATAAACAGATGCTGAACGGGCTGAGTCACGGGACTCAGGAAGCGCTTAACGTTGCCTTTCAAACTGAATGACAGAGTTTTCAAATTACATTCAATATGATAATAATCTGGTGTAGAATAACCACAAATTAATCGGTAGATTTTATGATGAGTATTGATAGCAGACAAAGTCAGTTGGTTTCTTACCTTCAACAAAACGGCAAAACGGCAGTCAACGATCTGGCCTCTATTTTCCAGACATCTGGTGCCACGATTCGTAGTGATCTCAGAGCATTAGAAGAAAAAGGCATCGTGGCAAGACGCTACGGAAGTGCAGAAGCTGTGACCAGTCATGGTGCGACAAACAGCGCTTCCGAAGAGATTGCTATGGATGAGAAGAAAACTTTAAATCTAGACAAAAAAATCCGCATCGCAAAAAAAGCGGCCCAGTTAGTTCGAGATGGTGACTCCATCATCCTCGATTGTGGGAGTACAACGCTACAAATGGTCCCCGAGTTTGATAAAATTATGTCTTTGACTTTAATGACAAATAGTCTGGATATCGTTCATGCGATGAACGAACTCAACTCAGAACATACGGTGATTATGCCTAGAGGGACTTACCGAAAACGCTCAGCTTCGTTTCATGGAAGTTTGGCCGAAAGTGCTTTCAGCCATTTTACATTTGATAAACTTTTCATTGGGGCTGACGGTTTTGATTTAATTCAAGGTTGTACGACTTACAATGAAGCTTATCAGGTCAGCCAAGCGATGTGCCAATCAGCCAATCAAATTATTGTTGTCCTAGACTCCTCAAAGTTTGGTCGTAAAAGCCCAAATGTTGTTGTTCCCCTCGATTTGGTTGATATCGTCGTCACTGACTCAGATTTATCAGAAGAACATTTAAACGGATTAAAAAGCAAGGGAATTACGGTTTATCTGGTATAAACGTTTTTAATTTGAAAATTTCCATTGATGATTGAAATCACATTTCAGCACACTGTTTATGTTTAAACTATCATTATGCATCAAGATAGAGTGACGACTGTGTCTATATTTAGGTAAGCATCATGGAGTATTTAACCTTAAGTGCTGAGTGGTTTTTAGGGCTGTTTGAGAAAGGTGGTGACGTTCTTGTAAGCATGGTCACGGGGGTTCTCCCCGTGTTGATATGTCTGCTGGTTGCCATGAACTCATTAATCCGCTTTATCGGTCAGCATCGCGTTGAAAAATTGGCCGCAAAATGTGCCAGTAATCCGGTCTCTCGATATTTAATCCTTCCTTTTATTGGCACGTTTGTTTTTTGTAATCCAATGACATTGAGCCTCGGCAAGTTTCTCCCTGAGCGTTATAAACCATCTTATTATGCTTCAGCTTCTTATAGCTGCCATTCTATGAATGGTATGTTTCCTCATGTAAATCCAGGTGAATTGTTTATCTATCTTGGCGTAGCCAATGGCTTAACCCAGCTTGGTTTACCTTTAGCGCCTTTGGCAATGGGGTATCTATTGGTTGGGTTAGTTTCCAATTTTTTCAGAGGTTGGGTCACCGATTTTACGACGGTCATGGTGTCTCGACAGCAAGGGAAAATATTGTCTGGCAAAGCAGACTTCTCATTAGATGGTGATCAATGATGAAGCGCCTGTTAAGCGTCGTTGCGGGGGAGCAAGGATGGGGAGGGCCTCTGTATATACCCATCGTCTCAGGGAAGAAAATCCTGTATGTCACAGGGGGATCGAAGCCTAAAGTTGTCGACTATATCAGTCAGTTAACGGGGCTTGAGTCCGTTGATGGCTTCAAAAATATCATCGCAGATGAAGATGTTGCCCTAGTTGTCATTGATTGTGGCGGTACTCTGCGCTGTGGTTTGTACCCCAAAAAACACTTGTATACATTAAATATTCATGCAACCGGAAAATCAGGCCCTCTTGCTCAGTTTATTCATGAGGGGATCTATGCATCTTCCATAGACGAGTCGTGCGTCAGCATGATTGATCAAGACAACGTCGATGCAGCAGAAAACGAAACCATCAGCAACGCTCACCCGTTGACTTACGATACCGATAAAAAATTAAGTGAACAAAGTGGCGGTCTTATCGCTAAAGTCGGTATGTCCATGGGTAACATCATGTCGACTTTTTACCAAGCGGGTCGGGATACCATTGACACTGTACTAAAAACGATTTTGCCTTTTATGGCATTTGTTTCGATGTTGATCGGGGTGATCATGGCGTCAGGTCTTGGCGATTGGGTTGCCGATTTACTCACGCCACTATCTTCTAATCCGCTTGGTTTAATTGTTTTAGCGCTGATTTGTTCATTTCCTTTATTTTCTCCGTTTTTAGGCCCTGGCGCTGTGATTGCGCAAGTCATTGGGGTCATGATTGGTGTGCAGATTGGTACAGGAGCAATTCCGCCTCACTTGGCTCTCCCGGCATTGTTTGCGATCAATTCACAAGCTGCTTGCGACTTTATCCCCGTCGGTTTAGGGCTGGCCGGTGCGAAACAGGAAACCGTGGAAGTCGGTGTGCCTTCTGTGTTGTATTCCCGATTTATCACGGGTGCGCCAACCGTATTATTGGCTTGGTTTGTTTCCATGTTCATTTATCAATAGGTTTATCAATAGGTCGAATGATGACTTTCCAATTCAAAGCCACAATCACTGAGATAGGCATGCTAGCGAACGAAGCGTTACAAGAAAATATGATCATTTTGTTTAACCAAACTGCGCCAGAAGACGTGAAAGACTACTGCTTTATTCATGATCAAGGGCAGCATGTCGGCGTAATTACAACCCAAAGCACATTACTGATTGCAGATAAAGACTTTATCGTCACGGCAGTCGGGAGTGCGGTAAGCCAGAACTTGGCCAATTTAGGCCATATAACGATTAAATTTGATGGTCAACTGGAACCGGAACAACCAGGGACTGTTCATGTAATCGGTCATTGCCCGAACGTCATACATGTTGGTGATGAAATCGTATTTGGTTAACACTGTTGCAAGCAAAGACTCAACATCCGGGTCTTATTACGCGTCTACATTCGATAAACTAAGTCATCTATTGGGTTGAACTAACCTGCTCCCCTTCGTTAACAGAGCTTTCGGACCAGATCCGTGAGTGTTGCCTATTTCTTCTTGCTGATGATGGCTGACGATAGATGAAGGATTGTCGGTACCGAACAAAAGCAGGTACAGTGAAGGAAAGAGTTCAATCAGACCCATATGTCAGTCCGGGTTGTGACAGTGCGTTGGTCGTCAAAGGATGAATAGCAGCAAATGCTGCGAATAATGCATGGGTAACAGATTCGCAGATTGGAATGAATCGTATAAAAACTGTGATGTAAAAGGAGTACATAATGACTGCTGTTCATATTAAAAACGTCGTTTTTGACATCGGTAATGTTGTGGTTCGCTGGGATCCTTTGGCGATTATCAGGCTCACTTTTGATGACAGCGATGCCGCTGAAGAGCAAGCTAAGTCAATATTTCAGTCAGAAACTTGGTTAAGTTTGAATAAAGGTTTGATTACTGAAAATGAGGCAAAAGCTCAGTATAAGGAAACGCTGGGGTTAACGGCGTTAGAATGTGAACGGCTGTTCTATTATGTGAAACAGACACAGATTCTCATCTACGGCTCAGTTGACTTGATTAAACGCTGTAAATCTGCTGGCTATCATGTTCTGGCGTTAACCGACAATGTTCATGAAATTATCTCTTACCTAAAAGCAACCTACACGTTCTGGGATTTGTTCGACGGGGCGACAGTTTCTGCGGAAGTTGGTTTATTGAAGCCTCAGCCGGAAATTTACCGGTCACTGCTTTCTCAATATGGCTTAAAGGCTTCAGAAACGGTGTTCATCGATGACATGCCATACAATGTCAAAGGCGCAGAATCAGTTGGTATGACAGCCATTCAGTTTAAAAACGCTGCCCAATGTGAGCAAGCTCTAAAGTCATGCGGTGTCCGGCTTTAGTCGCATCATATACGAACGGCTCAACCGTGGTTTCGAAAAACGTATAACAATCGTAGCCATAGCGATGGCTTTTTCGTTATGGCTGCGCTTTCACAAAGCTGCGCGTGTTGCGGTTTTTTGCTTCACAGCGCAGCGATGAACCCGATAATTTCCCAATGTTAGAACGTTATCTGAACGATGCGAGAGTGGATGGATATGTAGAAATGGAAATTCACGTTAAACTCAAGGAAATGTAAACGGACAGGGTTAACGCGAGTATGGACAAAGTCGTCGAACTCATCAGGCAAGATCCAATCCGGGTTGAGGCACTCAATTACGTGTCTCAATTGGGGTTGCCCCAGTGCTATATCGCAGCGGGTTTCGTTCGAAATTTAGTTTGGGATGCATTGCATGATTTCAATGTATCGACGCCTTTGAATGATGTCGATGTGATCTACTTTGACCCTCACGAGCCGAATCCCAATACCTATTCGGCGTATGAATCGCGACTCAAAACTTGTATGCCTCAACTGAATTGGCAAGTCCGTAATCAAGCAAACATGCATGTGCGTCATGGTGACTCGCCTTATCAAGGAACCGTAGACGCAATGCATTATTGGCCTGAAAAAGAAACGGCTGTCGCTGTTCGCCAAGTTGCTCCAAATCAGTATGAATGTGTTGCTGCTTTTGGGGTTGAGTCGCTATTTGGTTACTGCATCACACATAATCCTAAACGGTCACGAGAAACCTTCGAACAGCGTGTTGATGCAAAAGGGTGGCTCGTCAGATAGCCATTACTGAAAGTTGTGTTATAACAAAGCACTATATTGATAAGGTTGTTGTGTATAAGGATTGTTCATCATCAATCATTCACTTTTTAAAATAGCCATACTGACTGGGTTAGCATTAATTGCTTTTGCTGCTAACTCGGTACTATGTCGATTAGCATTGGGTCATGAAGCCATTGATGCGTCAAGCTTTACGGCGATTCGGTTACTATCCGGTGCTGTTGTGCTTTTCTTGATTGTCCTCACCACGCAAAAGAATACCGACTCCCCGACGCAGGGCGCCCGTCCGAAAGGGAGTTGGACTGCCAGTTTGATGTTATTTCTATATGCGGTGACCTTTTCCTATGCATATATCTCGTTAGACACCGGAACCGGTGCGCTGATTCTATTCGGCGCCGTTCAAATTACCATGATATTGCACTCCCTTGTCTCTGGTACCAGATTACATGTTATGGAGTGGTTAGGTATCACGACAGCTTTTGCAGGGTTTGTTTATTTGATTCTCCCGGGAGTCACCGCACCATCCTTGTCGGGTTTTTTACTGATGGCGACATCTGGCGTTGCATGGGGGATTTATACCCTGAAAGGCCGAGCTTCGAAAAATCCGCTGCTGGATACCGCCTATAATTTTTTCAGGTCTGTTCCGCTGGTGATCATCCTAACCCTCATCACAATACGCCATACCGGTTATTCATCAGCAGGAATATGGTTAGCGATTATATCCGGTGGTATCACCTCAGGGATTGGTTACACGCTTTGGTATATCGCGCTGAGCGGCCTCTCCTCGATACAAGCCGCTGTGCTCCAATTAGCTGTCCCGGTGATTGCGACTTTTGGTGGGGTTATATTTGTATCTGAAGTGATTACTTCTCGTCTTATCATGTCAGCGATTTTAGTGCTGGGTGGGATTTTAATGGTGATTTTAGGTCGCTATTACTTTATAAAACACAAGGCATAAAATATAAATCAGGCGCAGAATAGCCAATCACTGCATACGGAAATGATTCGCTACATGCCTAGATTTCCAGTGAATCAGATAATCACGATATTTTAAGGAGAACATTGATGCCATACGTCAATATTAAAATCACAAAAGAAGGTGCAACCGCTGAGCAGAAGGGAGAGCTGATTGCCGGTGTGACAGAATTACTTGAGCGGGTGTTGAATAAAAACCCGGCGACCACAGTGGTCGTAATTGATGAAGTGGAAACCGATAACTGGGGCATTGCTGGTGAGCAGGTGACTCATCGCAGGAAGAAGGGCATGTAATGCCGGGATTGGCATTGATCATCTTTGCGTGACGGTGACGTTTGTTCCGAAACCTCAACATGAAAGTGCTGTGGAATATTGCGTGATTGATGCAGCCCAGCGGCATTTGTCTTAAATTTACGGTATCATGCACCATTGACCCAATTGTAGTTACTCATGATTATACCCACTAAAAATATTTCTTCTTCAAATGTATCTTGCTCAAACTGCGAAGCATGCTGTTGCCGTCTTGAAGTGATGATCATATCAGACACGGGTGTGCCGGAACGATTTATCGAACGTGACCAATATGGCGGTGAGACCATGATGCGACTTGATGACGGTTGGTGTGCTGCTTTAGATCGAGAAACTTTAATGTGCTCGATTTATGAAAACCGACCTTGGATATGTCGCGAGTTCGCAATGGGTTCTGACGAATGTATCGATGAGCGAGTGAAGTTCCTGTAAAGCGGTATTCCCAACAATACCCATTCCTAACAATACTATAGGGCACCTCCATCTAGGAGGTCTGGTTTTATTTACTTCTATATTCGTGAACGGCACCGCGCTATAAAAAGCATTTCAGCGGCCAAGCCGTCGCCCATAAAATAAATTTAAAGGAAATATCACTGATGATGACTTGTTATGTCAGGTATGTCATCGATCCTAAAAAGTTAAAGAATTCGAAGAATACGCGAGAATGTGGAGAGAACGATAAATAAGATTGGAATCGAATTCAATTTTAAATGTGCATATTGCAGAAAATATATATTTGAATCAGTTGGTTCTTATAAATAATGGCAAATAGACTATATTGAACCTTATTCAAAAAATTAGGGTGGTTTATATGATAATTGTATTCTAAAATTGGTAATTTTGTAAAGAGAACTTTGAATTCAATGAATTTATTATAAAATTAGAATTATAAAGAAATTAATTAATCGAAGTGATGTGTGATTGTCTCAAAGAGAAAAGAGCGGGAATGCAATCTAAAATAGAAAGTTATAAGGCAAATTTGGGCAAGTATAACTAACGGGTTATTCATGTAACTAATTGAAAAATAATTATTTGTTGTGTGTGTTACACGATTTGGTCTACGGTTTTAGCCAGTTAATATGGGCATAACACGACTTTTACGTTAAGTTAATGACAGGTATGCTGGTTTTTTAAAATTTAACAATAACAGGGTTGGATAATAATTTATCCTCAAGGGTTGATTATTTAAATTGAATGGTTTTGTTATTTTTTTTCATAACTGCATTATTAAATTAATTTTTATTTTGAGCGCGTTCAACTTTGAGATAAATTGCATTGTCTATTCGGGGGTGTAGCTTCTAAAATATTTATCACTTAACTCTTTTTAATAATAAAAGCAGTGTGTTAAGTCAAACAGAAACTTGCTTGCAAGAACATGAGTTGTACTTAAAAAACAGATTGTACTTAAAAACAAACTGTACTTAACGGCCCAACCTTTGTAAGTCGTATTGGTTGAGAGGTAAAACTGGAGAATAAAAATGGCCATAGTGAAAACGACGACCACTCGTGCAAAAAAATTTTTGACTATTCTGACCGTAACTGCGGGCGTTTTGTCGGCAACTGCCAGTGAGGCAAAAACCCTCACCTCAAACGAAACCGGCACCCAAAATGGTTACTACTATTCATTCTGGACTGATGCACCAGGTACCGTTTCTATGACATTGGGAGATGGCGGAAATTACAGCTCACAATGGCACAACACCGGCAACTGGGTTGGCGGTAAAGGTTGGAACCCGGGCGGCCGACGCGCCGTGAAATATTCAGGTACTTTTAACCCTTCCGGCAACGGCTACCTAGCGCTGTACGGCTGGACAACCAATCCGCTGGTTGAGTATTACATCGTTGATAACTGGGGCAGCTATCGACCCGGTACAAACGGGACCTATTACGGCACCGTGAATACTGACGGCGGCACCTACGATATCTATCGCACCCTGCGGGTAGACAAGCCCTCGATTGAAGGGGACAGATCCACATTCTATCAATACTGGAGTGTGCGTCAGCAAAAACGCACGGGTGGGACGATTACCACTGGCAATCACTTTGATGCTTGGGCCAGCAAAGGCTTAAACCTCGGAAAATTCAATTATATGGTGATGGCGACCGAAGGTTATCAAAGCAGTGGTAGCTCGAACATCACGCTGGGCAGCACTGGCGGCGGTGATAATGGCGGCGGTGATGTCGGCTCGAGCAGTACCGATATTGTGGTCCGCGCAATGGGCATCAGTGGCCAAGAGCACATTAACCTACTGATTAGCGGCACTGCGGTCGCTAGCTGGAATCTAAGCAACAGTTATCAAGAGTACACTTATAAGGGGAAAGCTGCTGGGGATATACAAGTTCAGTATGACAATGATACCAATGGCCGTGATGTCGTCTTAGACTGGGTCTATGTCAACGGTGAAACCCGACAAGCTGAAGATATGGAATACAACACCTCTACTTATGACAATGGTAAGTGCGGTGGTGGCTCATACTCTGAAAACATGGACTGTAATGGTGTTATTGGCTTTGGTAATACCGACGATTGCTTTAGCGGCAACTGCTCTGGCAACGGTGGTAACGGAGGCAATAACAACACGTGCAAGGGTTATGTCGGTATCACTTTCGATGACGGCCCTACCAGCAATACTGGGACACTCGTCAACCTTCTGAAACAAAATAACCTTAAACCGGTAACATGGTTTGCTTGGGGGCAGCGCGTCAGTAACAACTCGTGGCGGATATCCCAAATGAAAGAGGTGGGTGAAGTTCAAAACCACAGCTATACCCATCCTCACATGTCGAATTACAGCTATCAACAAATCATCAATGAGCTAAGCCGAACCAGTCAGGCGATCCAAAATGCCGGGGCGCCAGCACCGACTTTGTATCGTCCGCCATATGGTGAAGTGAACTCAACGATTCAGCAGGCAGCACAAAATCTTGGTATGCACGTAGTCACTTGGGATGTAGATTCCAAAGACTGGAACAACGCGAGCACCAGCGCTATTGTGAATGCAGCGAATCGACTGCAAAACGGGCAGATCATTTTAATGCACGATGGCTACAGCAACACTAACAACGCCGTTGCACAAATTGCCCGTAATTTGAGAGCGAAGGGGTTATGCCCCGGACGGATTGATCGATACAGTGGTAAAGCAGTCGCGCCATAGGCAGTGTGGGCGAAACATTTTTCGCCCACAAGTACCGATCATAAAAGTACCAACTATATTCACGAGGGAGAGCGACAGTTAGATAGTCCCCCATTTCTGACTTACTCCCACTTTAAGGCCGTAGATATCCGTCTGCGGCCTTGTCTGTTCTTCGTGACAAAAAATGGTGAAGTTAACCCATTCATCAGTCAAAGTAACTTCTTTATGTTTCTCAAACAGCGAGAAGCTTTAGCAACAAGCTTTAGCAACAAAAAAACTGAAATAAGAAAGCCAAGGAAAGACATACCTCACCAATTGAGTAATCGTGGTCATACCGATCTACATTTCGTTGTCACATCTACGCCACCAAGTCATGGTGATCGTGTTGAAAAACCAGCATAACGAGAAAACGCTAGTCTAGAGCTGTGTACCACCATCAGTCGTCTAAGCGTTAAGTGCTGAAGAGAAAAGGTCAGTATGGCAATAGCTTGTCGGTAGATAAGTATTGATGACGATCTCGACTTATGTGTTGATGCCAGAAAAGATGCATACTTTTGTCGCTTCGGACATTATGATGGATTCGATGACTTCATCAGAGGTTATTGCGAGAGAGTTGGCGAACGATTGGTGACAGTGGGATGGTGCTACATCCACATATTTTTTAGCTCAGCTACCAAAAAGGATTCACTGATGAATGTGGATAAAGCGAAAAAACGCATACTGAAACGCGTACAAAGGGGGTTCAACGGTTATCCGCAAATCTCCGTAGAGTATTTCGGTAAAACGGCAGATATGGCGACGGAAGTTGCGATCACCTTTTTATCTGAAGAGAATGGCGAACCTCAAATACAACGATTCACGAGTGATAAAGACGTCAGAGAAGACGAAGCGATTCAATCGGTGTTGTTAAAAATCATTGAGCGTGCGGGAGCGAACACCGTATTAGAAAATCGAGTCATATCGATTTGTTAAAGGTTCGCGGTTATGTTCCGTTTTTCTGTTATTTCAACATTGGGAACTAAACATACAAACGAGAGCATGGTGCCAGTCGTGACATGTAATCCGACACATAGTCGTCAAATTCAATCATAAAACGATTCAGGGCTTGCTGCCTATTTCTTGGTAAGGCGAGACATTCAAGGCCGTAGATATGTATCCGCGGCTTTTTCTTTTTTGCAGCCTCAATCACACAGTCGGTGTGAGTGACAGCATGAACGATGCATCGGTGTGAAGTGCCTCGGGAAAAGCAGCGATATGGATTTTAATCTGTTGCATTGAAGGGGTAGATTGCTTCGGGGTTATTAGGGTTATTTTAATGTGCTTATTTATCCTCGGGGGGTTATAATAACTCCGTGTTAAAAAATAGGAGATTCAGTGAAAAGTGCAGACTTAATTAATCTCTTGAAAAAGAACGGGTGGGAGTTAGTCAGTGTCAGAGGAAGTCATCACAAGTTCCGACATCTAGCTCATGATGATCCGATCATTGTTCCACATCCCAAAAAAGATTTAAAAATTGGGTTGGTCAACAAAATAAAGAGACAGGCGGGGCTGTAAATCCTCTTGGTTGCACTTATCACTGATAACCGAAAGTAGGATACGTAGGAGCGAACATTATGTTATATCCCATTGCAATTGATACCGGCGATAAGGAACATGCTTACGGCGTGACGTTTCCCGATTTACCCGGATGTTTCTCAGCCGGAGATACCTTGGATGAAGCATTGTTAAACGCAAAAGACGCTGCTGAGTTTTATTTAGAAGATTTGGCTGAACACGGTAAATTACCACCGAAAGCTGGTGATCTTTCGACGTGGCAAAAAGACCCGGAATATCTCGGGTGGGCTTGGGCTGTTGTTGATATTGATGTTGAGCCGTTTTTGGGGAAATCCATTAAGATTAATGCAACGCTCCCGACCCTTTACCTGAAAAAGATCGATGATTTGGTCAAGGTACATCCAGAGTACAAAAACCGTTCACATTTCTTACAAATTGCTGCTACGCATGAGTTCGAAAAGCTGGCCGGGTGACTTATCCGCATATTTGAGTAGAGCGCCGATTGGCGCTTTAATTATGTTCACTATCAAATTAAAGACCCAGCAGTCAATTCTATTTGTGACTATCAAGTCGATCACTTTCGCAGAATCATACTGATATCATAAAAATCCTAGTGCGATGAGAGGTTTTCTAGAAATTTTCTGTAATTGACTCAATTATGTGCATAATGATGAGGTGATTATGTGATATGTCTTTTAGGGGGACGGCAAGTTATATAGTCGTTGGTTGTTTGATAACTATTAGAAATAGGGTGTTGAAAATGAGACAAGAGTTTAACATCGTCATGGTTAATTCTGTGACAACCTTGCTCGGGGTTATTTTGGGTGCAGTTATTACTTGGTATCTCACTAGTAGTTCAAGTAAGGACCTTTGGTTATTGGGAAATATAAATAAACAACAAAATGAAATAGTTCAGAAAAGGCTAGAGCTTATTGAGCAGGCATCTATACTACTGAATTCAACTCAAACAATAGAAGATATCAATCGGTATTTGTTAGCTCAGGCACAATTTGCGACTGAAGCAAGTAAGTGTGCAATCGAGCCTGAGAAGTATGAAATGACATTAATTCAATGTAAGCAGTTAATGGACATAGATGAAGCATTCAAGCAAAGTAAGTTGAAAACCGATATGACAGCAAAATTCGGTTGGTTAGTCCAAATGTCTGGTATTTATTTTGGCCCTAAAACAAGTCAATATGCTGCTAATTTGTCAAAGTTACCTAAGTGGTGGGAGGCTGACATTACCTTATTTAAAGGTTTTATAGATACAATGAAAGAAGAGATGTACTACTTTAAGATGGAGTCTTAATCCCAACAAGATGAAAATATTGATAAAATATATGTCACGAAATTTGACTCGAAAAAGTAGTAACATGTGTTTTGAAATTGTTATCTGTGTTAGGAATTCGAACTACGATATATTAGGCAAGTGTTAGTATAAATTAAAGAGAGTGTATGGATATTAGAATACAGGCGGTAATTATTTTCTCACTAATGCCAATATTATTAATTATAATAAAAGATTTTATGCTCCCTAAATTAAGATCAAATAAAGAAGATAAGAAACAAAAAATAGAAGTGTACAAAAAATATGCTGAACCATTGGGGAAATCAGCTGAAAGTATATTTTGGCGGTTTAATGAGATTTTCTCTAACGATACAAAGGCTAAGTTTTTGGAACGCGGAAAAATTATTACTGACTTCGATAACTATAAATATATTAGTACTCTATATCGTTTAGGGAGTCTTCTAGGTTGGATAACCGCAATTAAAAAGGAATAATCATATATTAGAGCAAGTAATGACGGTGATAGTAAAAAACTCTTAGAAGCTCTTCATCGACTAGAAAAATCACTTGCGGATGGACCTCATACTGAAGAAAAACGAGCAAAGTGTTTGTGTGAAATTTGGAAGATACAGGTGCCACAAGGTGAATTGATGAGATTGGGTTCTGAAATATCTCGTATTGTCAAGCACGAACTAAAAGTTAATGAAGTTCAGTTAATTAGCGATTTATCGGCAGATCGAAACTTAGAAGTTGCTCGAAAGTGTGCGGATTATTTATGTGGTTCTTTAAAAATAGATAGGATTACCGATGAACAATTAAGAACTAGCCAATTTGATGTGGCAAAGAAATTGTCTATTAGAGAAACATGGATATATCGCGACTGGCAAACTGGTATTGGTGAATTGATGTTGGTCAAGTCTGAATCCCCAAACCGTACCTTTGACGTTATTGGTTATAAAGAATTCGAAACCATATTTGAAAGTGAAGATCCAGAAAAACAAAAGTGGATAACCAGACTTTATAAATTATTTGACAGTGTAGTGGTAAATAATACTGATGCTAATGATATGCGTATTGAGCAACTAAGAAATACGTATAAATCTATAGCCAATCTGTTAATCACAATTGAAAAATCTGAAGTCGATTTAGGTTTATTGGGGACAGAGACAATACGTAAGGCTAAGTCACTCTGTTCTAAAGGATAACCATATATGCTATACCCATTCAACTTGAAGATGCAGGTTTCAAAATCTGAAAATTATCCGTAATCCTGGATACAAGTGTTCCTGCAACTTCTGGTAGCGTTACATCGAAAAACTCTTTGATGGCTGAAGTAAATTCTGGCTCGGAGGGGAAGTAAATATTATTCCTCACATGCTCATTCATCACTTTCCAAAGCCGCTCGATTGGATTTAAATTTGGACTGTAAGGCGGTAAGTAATGAAGCTCTATATTGAGCACTTTTGCCGCATTTTTCACCAGCTCTGACTGATGATAGGCAGCGCCATCAAGAACTAGGTGAACTTTTTGCTCCAAAGGGTAATGCTCCTTTTTGAGCTTCCAGAAGAAGCGAACGATGCTCTCGCTGTTTATCGTGTCATACGTTTCTGTCACCGTTGCGCCAATATTTTGAAGGGGTAATGCACCGATAATATTAAGACGAGTTCGACTGCCTGTTGTCTCAATCACTTTGTCTTGGCCTTTTCGTATCCAGCCATAACTGAGTTTTGTTGACTGCGTAAGATGAACGGCATCCATGAACAACACAGGGTCTTCGCTATTTCTTAGCGTCTCGTTATAACATTCGATAAAGGCTTGCTGTATCTCTGGATTAAACTTGTGCGGTACACCTTTCGGCTTCTTATATGAGAAGCCGTGATGATGCAGCCACTTGTTCATTCCAGCAACGGTATAACGGATACCAAACTCAGCTTGTACATAAGCGACAATTTGGTGAGCATGAAAGTACGTATTCTCAGCCAGATGCTCGATAAGTTGCATGGTTTGCCGAGCAGAAAGTCGGTTTTGGCTACCACCATTTTCAGGCTTCAGTTTTTCAGAAAGAACATAATCACTGAGATGATGAGCAACGGTCGATTCGTGAATATGAAGCGCTTGAGAAATCATCGTTTGACTCCAACCTTCAGACGCAAGTAAAACCGCTTTGATGCGGTCACACACTCGACTATCACGAGTTGAATCGTGCATCTGTTCGAGTTGTTGTTTCTGTTGAGGAGTCAGTATTATTTTCCATGGTGCGTAGCATGATCCTGATTTCATCGAAAATCAAGCATCTTCAATGATCACGGGTATATCAATTATTAATTTTCATCTATATTGGTTAGTATCCTGTCCCATTTGCCTTCATCTCTTAGCATCGCATTCAGGTTGCTCACAATAACACAGGTATGGAGACCTTTTCCTTATAACGCCTCACTCGCACCAGCCCCTCAACGTTACAGCATAAAAAATAAAGTGATGTGAAGTGACTCGGGAAAAGCAGCGATATGGATTCAAACTGATGAAAAGCCATAGACTTTTGCGCAGCAGCTCGCCACAGTGTGGGCATTGTTCACTAACCGATTCAAATCATTCAGGTATAAAGACTTCACTCGATCATCTTCCCGAACGTAAACAGCATGAACTTGCGCTGATCGACCGCAAAGTCAAAAGCGCACCGCTGGGTCTGATTGTGCATACTTTGGAAGAGGTCAATGAACAGCTACAAAAAGGTCATTACTTTTTTACCGATAATGGATTGGTTTCCTCTCTTAAACTAGCGACAAATGCTGCCCAGAGGGTTCATCTGAACGTGTCTTGCTCTTTGTTGCGGGTCATTTGCTTAGGATAGCGAAGCGGCATGCCCCGCGCCGCGATCAATACCCGTTCAGATTGAACAAAATTCAACCATGAAAGATCAATAGCCCCTAATAATGTAGGCATTAGCACCCTGTTTGATTAAAAGAGTGCTTATGCAACGTTTTTAGAAATAAGTCCGATACTTATCGACTACATTAAAATGATCATCTACTACATTGATTTCACGCCACTTATCAAATGTTAAGCATGGATGAGACGTGCCAAAACTAATCAAATCGCCAACCTGTAATTCACCTTGAAACACCATGAAGGCGTGTTGATCCATCACATCGGTAATAGACCAGCTTGATGGCACTTTTTTTGGGTGAGCCGCGCCGGGTTTATAGTGCAGATTAGGGATGGGTAAACCTGCATCAAAAGCTGAGTCTCGTTTGCCAAAGCCAATAATTGCCACGCCATCTTCAGGTATTGATTGGACGTATGCCCATAATTCTAAGCACGATTCGAGTTGGCTCGACTGCCCACAGGCAATCTCATTTCTTTTTAATACGTTATTTTGAGCGTCTTTATAAATCCCAACATCATGTGCAACGTAGCAACCTGGTCTAATAATCGGTGCCGTATTAGGTGGTAAGTTGGCGGACTGCATCTCTTCGCAGACTATGTCATACCAAGCTGAACCTGCGCCAGTAAAGATTGGGTTCTTTGTTGTAAGTCGGGACTGAAAAGCGTCAGATTTAAATATATTTGCGGCATATTTAATAAACGCCCTTACATCCTGTTCAGCGTTGGTACTGTGAATCACGCCTTCATAAAACTCTAAACCTGCCAGTTTTATTGATGGACTAATATCAAGCGCATTAAGTAAGTCGTGGACTTGGTCCTGTGTTCTGCATCCGCAACGACCGTGTGAGACACCAAGTTCAATTAAGACATTAAGTTGTTGTCCTTTATCTGAGAAGTATTTGTCGAGCATTTTTAAGTTATCGATAGAATCTATAACACAACAGAATTCGAGGTCATTTTGGGAGATAAGTTGAGAAATTAAATCGAAGTTTGCTTTACCAATTAACTGGTTAGCCATAATAATACGATTTACGCCCGAGTGATAAGCAGCGCTTGCCTGTATAGCGTTTGCGACAGTCATACCCCAAGCTCCCGCATTAATTTGGAGTTTAAATATCTCTGGTGTCATCGATGTTTTGCCGTGAGGTGCGAGGTGAACGTGATAAGTGTCAGCAAATCTTTGCATCCAATTTATATTGTTCAGGAGCTTTGTCTTATCCATGACTAAAGCAGGAAGGCTCACTTCTTCGCGCAGGATATTTGGGTATTGATTGTCTGTTTCTAGACAATATCCTTTCTCTGGTATAACGGAGTTTGTTTGATAGTTTCTAACATTTTGCATTGCCAATTCCTTTCGTTTGCAATTTAGAGTGTTTTAAAGCTGATATTACGACCTTTTTTTACGGTTGTGATAGAAAGTATCACGCAAGGCGTAAAAGTGTGATGGCTGTCATATTAATACAATCAAAAGATGAATAGAGTGTAACCATACAAAGTAGAGGTAATCATGATCACCCATGTTGATATCGTTTCGCAAATTTACAATGCGTTACCACAACTAAGAGATGCGGAAAAAAAAGTTGCTAGAGTCATTACTGAGAATCTGACATTTAGTGCTGAAGCAAGTATTACGGAATTAGCAGAAGTCGCAGAAGTTAGCGAAGCGACCATTACACGTTTCGCAAAATCTGTTGGTTGCCGGAATGTGCGAGATCTAAAGGTTAAGCTGGCGCAGTGCAGCACCTTAGGTCAACGTTTTGTGGATAAGCCAGTTTTGTCTGATACCAGCAACTTATTTTCAGCGATTCATCAAATTCTAAATGTCCATCAGAATTTGATATGTGAAGAAACAATTGAAAACGTCATCACTACGCTTGTGCAAGCAAGACAAATCTTTATTTTTGGTAGTGGTGGTTCTTCGAGTGTTATGGCCTTGGAAGCACAAAACCGCCTGTTTAGACTCGGTTTATCGTGTGTTGTGCACAGTGATAGTTTAATGGGACGAATGGTCGCATCAGTGTTACAACCGACAGATGTTTTGGTTGTCTTCTCTATCACTGGACGAACGCCTGAGGTATTAGATTTGGCATCAATCACAAAACAGTATGGCGGGAAGGTTGTTGCATTTACTAGTGCAGATTCTCCTCTTTCAGAGCTTGCTGATTTTGTCTTTAGAGTCGATACGAGTGAAGGGGATGATATTTTTCGTCCAACAACATCTAGGTATGCATTAATGGTACAACTTGATGTGTTGTCGATGAAGTTAGCTCATTCACGAGAAGAGTTGGTAAGGGAAAACTTGCGGCGTATTAAACTTAACCTTGATATTCATCGAGGTGGTAGTGAGCGCCAACCATTAGGAGATTAGATGGATTTTGAAGTTCTTTTGAGAAACTTCAACATTGTGGATGGTAGTGGTGGAGATATCACGATTCAGGATGTTGGGATTGTTGGAGATAAAATCGTAAAGATTGGCGATCTTTCGTCTTGTCACGCTGATGTTAAAATTGAAGGCAATGGATTATATCTCGCGCCTGGTTTTATCGACGTCCATACTCACGACGATATTAATGTGATTCAGCAGCCAGAGATGCTACCTAAAATCAGTCAAGGGGTGACAACGGTTATTGTCGGTAACTGCGGAATTAGTGCTTCTCCAGTCACGCTAACTTCAGAGCCTCCGGACCCAATGAATTTATTAGGTGAAAGAGATAAGTTTAGTTACGCGACATTTAGTCAGTATGCACAGGCAGTCGAAGCAGCGCAGCCAGCCATAAACGTCGGAGCGCTTGTTGGACATACATCTTTGAGACAAAATCACATGGATAACTTGTATCGACCCGCAACGAACAGTGAAATTCAAGCGATGCGTTCTCAATTACGTGATTCACTTGAGCACGGGGCTCTGGGGCTAAGTACTGGCCTTGCATATGCCTCCGCAAGAGAAGCTCCAACAGAAGAAGTGCTTGAACTGTCCGAAGAGCTTTCTCACTACGATGGTATTTATGTGACGCACTTGCGTACAGAGTTTGAAGGGATATTAGATGCAATGGAAGAAGCCTTTGATATTGGTTGCCATGGTAATGTACCCGTCGTTATCTCTCATCATAAATGTGCAGGCAAAGCGAATTGGGGTAGAACAGAGCAAACATTAAGGTTCATGGATGAAAGAAGCAAAACACAAGATATAGGTTGTGATTGTTATCCATATTCCGCTGGTTCTTCAACCCTAGATTTAGGCCAGGTGACATCTGATTTTGATATTACCATTACATGGTCAGAACCGGAACCAGAGCAGGGGGGCAGAAACCTTGCGGATATCGCTGACATCTGGGGCGTGTCACTCATCGATGCGGCTAAGCGTCTCCAACCTGCTGGGGCTATTTATCACAATATGCTAGAAGAGGATGTCGCTCGAGTTTTAAAATACCCAAAAACGATGATAGGTTCAGACGGATTGCCCAATGACCCGCTACCACATCCTCGTTTATGGGGGACATTTCCTCGAGTTATTGGTCACTACTGCCGAGATGAAAAATTATTTTCTCTGTCTGAAGCAGTTCGAAAAATGACATCGTTGTCTGCACAACGCTTTGGTTTAAAAAATAGAGGATTAATTAAAGAACAATATTATGCTGATTTAGTGATTTTTGATTTTGAGAAAATTATTGATATGGCATCCTTTAATAATCCTAAACAAGTAAGTGCTGGTATTGAATATGTCTTAGTGAATGGGAATATTGTATATCAGGAAAAATCAGTAAATAAAAAACGTTCTGGAAAATTTCTTTACAGAAATAAATAATATTTTTTGAGGTTTTATTATGTCAATTATTAGATTTGGCAGTACTGGTGGTACCGGTACTGGTGGTCAACATTTACCTTTTTCAAGAGCAGTTCAAGCGGGAGGATGGTTATATGTTTCCGGCCAAACTCCAATGAAAGATGGTGAAGTTGTTGAAGGCGGCATTATTGAACAATCACGCTTGGCGATTGAAAATTGTCTTAATATAATGAAAGAAGCGAATTATGGTCTTGAAGATGTTGTACATGTGACCGTGGTATTAACCGACTCAAGATATTTTCAGTCTTTTAATAAGGTGTTTAAAGAAGTATTTGGCGATAATCCACCTGCGAGAATATGCATGGTTGCGGACCTTGTTGTGGATTGTAAGGTTGAAGTCGACGTAACTTGTTATAAAGAATAATTAAATAAATATTTAAGTTACACGGATTTAAAGACAAAGGATGTCTAAATGAGCAGTGTTAAATCTAACATAATAAAAGTTAGCAATAAGCTAAATAAAGTAAACCAGTTTTGTGTCGGCATACTGATATCGCTATTAATTCTAGATGTATGGATTGCAGTGATAGACCGATATCTTTTCCATTGGCAGTTATCTTGGGTAGAAGAACTCGCAAGATACATAATGATATGGGCAATTTTACTTGCCGTTCCATGTTGTACAGCTAAGCGTGAACATATGGGGTTAGAGTTCATTGTGAACAAATTTTCTAGCCAGACTAAAATTGGTTTTCAAATTTTTATGGGTGTACTGCTCACACTTTTCTTTGCCTATTTATCCTATGAGGGAGTCAATTTTGCGCAAAAAGGCAGTGGTCAAGTGTCAAGTGTATTTGCCCTTCCTATGTCATATGCGTACGCTGCAATTCCTATCACGTTTTTCCTAAGTGCCATCCAGTCGTTGTTTGTTGTGCTACAAGACATTTACAAATTGTGCGAACTCAAGACGATGTCAATGCATCCTTACACGGAGAAGCGGCTATGATTGTCGGTATTTTATTCTTTTTCCTACTTTTTTTTGGTGCCCCTGTCGCCTTATCTTTGGGCGTCTCTGGCTTAGTTGGTATGTATGAGATGGGTGGGCTTCATTTTACTGCTATAGCGCCGAGTAAAATTTTTAACGGGTTAAACATCTTCCCATTTTTAGCGATGCCATTTTTCATCCTTGCAGGTGAAATTATGAATCATACAGGCATTACTGGACGCTTAGTGATGCTTGCGGAAGCTCTCGTTGGGCATTTTAGGGGAGGTCTTGCGCACTCTAATATGCTTGCTTCTGTATTTTTTGCTGGCATTACTGGGTCAGCGACAGCTGATGCTGCTGCATTTGGTCGCACGCTGGTGCCTGCGATGGAGAAACAGGGTTACTCACGATCATATGCATGTGCAGTGACTGCTGCTGGTTCTATTATTGGTCCTACGATCCCTCCTTCAGGCCTTATGGTCGTGTATGGCTCCCTGATGGGTGTCTCAATTGGAGGGTTGTTTGCCACAGGAATTTTGCCTGGGATTCTAGTCTGTGTTGTTTGTATGGCTATTATTGCTGCTACAGGTAAGCGCAAAAACTTACCAAAAACAGCAAAGCGAGCAACACTTAATGAGATTCTGTTTCACTTTAGAGGCTCTATATTAGCGCTGTTGATGCCGTTAATTATCCTGGGTGGTATTGTTTTCGGTATTGTGACGCCAACGGAAGCGGCATCAATTGCCGTGGCTTACTCGATGATCGTTGGTCGTGTTATCTATAGAAACTTATCTCTATCATCGTTATTTTCAATGATGATAAAAACAGCTCAGATTTCAGCTGTTATTTACTTAATTATAGGTGCCGCTTCTATTTTAGGTTGGTGGTTGAGTTTTAATCAGATACCACAGCAAATAGCAGAACTGTTTTTAACTGTTTCAAGTAATCATTCTATTATCCTCTTTCTAATTATCACCATGCTATTACTCGTTGGTATGGTTATGGATATTAATGTGATGCTTATTATTTTGGGGCCGATACTAGTACCGATTACACAACAATTAGGTATGGACCCATTACATGCAGGTATTGTGTTTGTATTAGCATTAAACATATCGTTAATGACACCGCCTATTGGCGCTTGTTTATTTGTTTTATCCTCCGTTACGGAAACTAAGTTAGAGAAAATATCAAAAGACCTGATCCCCTTTTTATTAGGTGAGTTGGCTCTATTGTTTATTATCGCTTACTTCCCATCTGTAACATTATTTATCCCGAGGTTACTAGGATACTAACCTCATATTTTGTAAATACTTATCTTTAAATTAGTGCAAAGTAATTAATATTAAATGGAGAATTAATATATGAAAAAGTTTGCAGCAACATTGTTAACAACAACAATACTATCTTGCGCATTTTCCAATGTCGCATTTGCAGAAAAAATACTTCGCTTTGGTCATGATAATAAAGCTGATATATTTGAAAATCCAGCTCATGCTTTTACTGGGGTATTTAAAAGTATTGTTGAAACTGAAACTAACGGTGAAATTAAAGTTCAAGTATATCCTAGCAACCAATTAGGCTCAGCCAAGGAACATATTCAGCTTGTGAGAGATGGTCAACTACAAGCAACACTTTCATCTGTTGGTGCTGTAGCAAGTTATTACCCTCGGATTGGTGTTCTAGATATCCCTTTTGCGTTTGATAGCAATGAAGCAACATATAAAGTTTTCGATGGGAAATTTGGTAAGATATTAGCAAGTGACATCGAATCTGAGCTTGGTGACGTACGCGTCCTAGGCTTTCCGGATACCGGTGGTTTCTTTTCATTCACCAACTCTAAGAAGCAAATTAACAGCCTGCAAGACTTCGACGGATTGCGTATAAGAACGATGACGCTACCAACTCACCAAGCGTTGGTTAAGTCTCTTGGTGCTGAGGCATATCCTCTGTCATGGGGTGAAGTTTATTCCTCGCTTCAAACTGGCGTTATTGACGGTCAAATGAATCCGCTTCCAACAATTTTATTTTCTAAATTCAACGAAGTTCAAAAATATGTGACTTTAACGAACCACTTATTTGCACCTTACACATTTATGATGAACAAGGACTTTTATAACAGTTTAACGGATAAAGAGAAGAAGGTTATTCATGATGCTACACGTATTGCGTTAAGCGCCAACCGTGGCCTATCTCGCTTGATTGAAGCATCAGATGATCGAGGTCTTGCTGGTATTAAGAAAGTTATGGATGTAAAAGCACTATCACCTGAAGCGCGTCAACAGATGAAAGAAGCGACGCAACCTAAAGTCGAAGCTGTTATTAAAGAATCGTTAGGTGAAAAAGGTGTAAAACTGATGAATCTCTTCAAAGAAGAAGTAGATAAAGCAAACAACGACACGGCTTATTTTGAGTAAGTTGGCCCTTGGATGAAAATTATGTTTATCAATTTATATTTTAGTTAATTATAACTTCGCATCATATAGAGCGGATAGTTTACTCGCTTCAAGTTGCTGACGAACCCCACCTTCTTGTGTGGGGTTCTGTTTGATGTGTACCAGCTAAAATAGACATTGAGCTAAATGATTTCTCCATACTTGGAGTGATTCGTTTTCTGCTAATTTAAATCAAAACTCTGACTTGATTTTGTCCATCTTCGAGCCAGCTAGATCTGTGCTGGCTCATTTATGCCCCTAGTTTAAGGGATGTTTACAAAACAATTTAGTGAGAAGTAGTATGAAAGTTTCTTATTCTTGGCAAAGTGATACTGAAGCTAAGTTCAATCGTCGCGCTTACATCGATGCCCGTTGTTCCATGCATTACGAAATCACCGAAGAAGAACTGGTGTATCTGCAAGGGGAAGTGGAGAAGCTGAAAAGGCTGGTGGAACGGGTTTGTCTGACGCGGCTTGAGGGGTGATTCCACTTATGCAGCACGCATCGAAAATGATGTGTCCCCCCATATCTTCCTTTTTATCCCCTTATTTTCATCCGCTAGCCAGATTGTTTTTTATAGTCGATTTCCCATTTACCGTAGGCATTACCGTGACTCTTTGCTATAAATATATGCAATGAATTGATAAATGTTTATACCCACATTTCGTATGCGAAAGAGCGGTAGCGTGGAAAAATGTCATGTTACACCATGAGGTGTGAAAGCGGACTCTTTACACCACCCAATAAAGATACGTTTTAATGGTTTTTCACGCGTAGTGACGAGCCTGCATCAACTCTTTTAAACTCGTGAGAAACAGGGATTTCATTAATAACTTCAGTACTGTTTTTATGTACAGTTTTTATCAAGTCACAATGTGGATAAATTAGATAGAACAAGTCAGCATTTCGCGATAGATGTTGAAAAATATCCGACTTTTTTACTATTTGATGGTGAGTTGTGAGATTCAGTTTAGAAAAAGAATTAAGTTATACGGAAGTATTCTTATAGAGTGGTTCTGTATAAGAAATGTTAAATTTTTAAGAGGTTTAAGTGAATTATTTATCAGAGTTTAGAAAGAAAAAAGGACTAGATAAGAAATTAGATTTATCCAATATACAAGTCGCCTTAGAGTGTGCAGCAGAAGCTAATAAGATTTCATATGACTATATTGCGTATATTGATAACAAAACAGAAAAAGATAGTTTTATTGTTCATACTCATCTTAATTTGATTGGTAGAATTTATGAACAAGTAGAAGGAATGCTTTGTTGCATTGCAACTCAAAGTTTTACTAGTGCGGAGGCGTTAGGTCGAGTTGTTCAGGAATCATCTATTAATCTTATGTATATGGCTTTAAATGGCGATGAGCGTACGATCACCGCGTATATGGCGAAATGGTATGATGAACATCTTCGGAAGTTAAATGAGTGGAAAAAGGAAGTTGCAACGAAAGACTATTCCGATAAAGTTATCCCACTAATTGATGGACGTATTAGCGCAATTTCACATTATAGTGAATATATTGAATTAGCTAAAAATCATTTTTCGGTAGTTCCTAGTGAATATAATGAGCTATGGTTTAATTCGTTATTTAAGCGCTTTGAAAAACTCGGTAAAACGGTTGAATATTTTTCAATTTACCATCGTTTAAGTGGATCAAGCCATATGACTGCAGAAGATACAATTCTATTTATGATGATGCTTCAATACCCATTGGAAGCTCGTCAACTGGTAGCTTTTGAGGCTTGCTCTTATTCCATCATGATGTCTCGAGTAGTTACGAGTACTTTTATTGAAGCTATGACTTGTTGCTGTATTCGTCATAATATGCTCGATGAGGAAAATCTTAATAAATTTAAAAAATTAATGTCTAGGCTCGGTAAAGCCACGGAAGAAATATCTAAAGATGCTGGTATACCAAGTGCTAATGATAACGAAAATAAAGAACGTATTGAAGAGCTACAACATAGATTAGGGATTTATCTGAGGAAATGAGACTGTTCATTATTCTGTGTCACGCCTATTTTTATAAATCCAGGTATGGGGTGAGTCGGCCTTCAAAGTGGATACTGAGCTGAGACAGCGTCAGGTTCCAGTTTTGCACCGGATGCGTCCATTTTTCACTGGCTTTCAACATACCTGCATACAAATGCCTCAAGAGGGACTATCAACGCGTGGCGTTTCCAGTCCCATTGAGCCGAAGTGGCTATGGCTGTTGTATTTGAGGTTAGTGGTAATGCGTTGCCAGCCCCTTAGGCAGGCATTAGGTTTATGGTGAAAATATTATGGTAGATGAAAGACAAATAAATTTTACAGATAAAAGTGTATCAGAGCAGATGGTTTGGTGGTCATACTCTATGAGAGGCTTTTTATTCTTTTGCTTAGTTATGATATTGATTGGTCTGTCACCAATAAAATATTATCTATATTCAGTAGACCCAATTGTATCGAAAACTATTACTTGGACGATAGTTTGTATAGCATTTGGTGCAATTTCAGTACTTTATAAAATAAATAAAATTAAGCCAGTATTTTTACGTTCCAACAATAGAATAAATACAAAATCTTGGTGTTTATATAATGGTGTTTTATCTGTTCTATTCTTGATTTTTGCCTTTGCTACCCATATGGCGTCATTTTTATCTATAGAAGCTTGGGTTTATACAAAGCTATTTTTTGGCTTCTCACAGTACATCATTATTATCGGAGTTGGTGTTTGGGCTGCATCTACATCTAAGTAAATACAAACCAACTATGGCGCGTGGCGGTTTAGATAGAGGGAGTCCATATCATTCGTTAGCTGCTATCGAATCCACATGTCCGTTTAACTGTACAGCTAGTTTTTTTGGGATTATACTTGTCCTGTTAATTGTACATGTGGAGGTTTTATGAAAATTGTATCTTTTACGGAAGCGAGAAATAGTTTAAAAGCTGTTCTCGATGGTGTCGTGAATGATGCTGATACAACAGTAATCACTCGCCGTGATGCAGAGGATGCAGTAGTCATGTCCTTGGATTACTACAATAGCTTGATGGAAACCGTTCATTTACTTCGTTCTCCAGAAAACGCAGAGCATCTAAATCGTTCAATTGCTCAATATCGTGCAGGTCAAACAACAGCTCGAGATTTAATGGATGAGTAGTAGCCAGCGATTGCTTTCATGGACTGATGAATCTTGGAATGATTATTTATATTGGCGAACACAAGATAAAAAGACATTAAAGCGTATAAATAAATTAATTAATGATGTAAAACGTTCACCATTTGAAGGTATCGGAAAGCCCGAGCCATTAAAAGAAAATCTAGCCGGCTTTTGGTCACGCCGTATTGACGATACTAATCGGTTAGTTTATGCGGTTGATGACCAAGCTATCACAATTATTTCATGTCGTTATCATTACTAATGAGCTTTTGGTGAAGGGCAGCGAACAAATTGAAGTAATTGATAAAAATACCTGTCACGAATTTGGGTTTCCAAAATGTAGCGCCAGATATTTTTGCAACTGTTCTCAGCGTTATGTTCTTCCCAGAATGAGGAGGTAATTATGGCAGTTTTAGACATTCTCACGGTGCCGGATCCAAGGCTTAAAATCAAAGCGGAAAAGGTGCAAGATGTTTCGTTGATACAGACGTTAATCGACGATATGTTAGAAACCTTGTATGCCACCGACAATGGTATCGGCTTGGCTTCAACTCAAGTTGGTCGCAAAGAAGCGGTTGTCATTATCGATCTTTCAGAAAACCGAGACAAACCATTGATTTTGGTTAACCCGGAAGTGGTCAGTGGTTCAGACAAAGCATTCGGTCAAGAAGGGTGTTTGTCCGTCCCTGATTACTACGCAGATGTAGAGCGTTTTACTTCAGTTGTCGTGTCTGCCCTCGATCGTGAAGGAAAGCCCATTAAAATTGAGAGTGATGATTTTCTGGCTATCGTCATGCAGCACGAAATTGATCATTTGTTGGGTAATTTGTTTATTGATTATCTTTCACCACTGAAGCGTCAAATGGCGATAAAAAAGGTTAAAAAGTACGTTAAAGCGCACTCTTAAGCCGTCTATTACAAGGCGTCTCAACCGACCCGCTTCGCCCTAAAAGAGCGTTGGTCACCGGCGGTCGAGCTTGGCGTTATACATGAGGAGATAAGTTGTACAGTGAAAGGTAAAATCAGAAGCGCAGAATCAACAGATGCCAAAGCAATCAAAGAAATATACGAATGTGAGCATACTTATACGGGGACGTTACAACTCCCATACCCTTCGATAGCAACTTGGGAAAAACGCGTTTCAAATGTGCCTGAAAATGTGTATCAGTATGTGGCGCTATTAGATGGTGAGATCGTCGGACATATTGGTTTTGAAATTTGTAAAAACCCTCGCCGTCGGCATGTTGGCAGTTTCGGTATGGGTGTTAAAGATCATGTGCAAGGCAGAGGTGTGGGTAGTCAGTTGTTGACAACAGTCGTAGAGCTTTCAGACAAATGGTTAAACCTAAGACGTTTAGAAGTTGAAGTTTATGCTGATAATGAGCGAGCGATTAACCTTTACAAAAAATTTGGCTTTCAAATTGAAGGGGAATCAGTGGATTATGCCTTTAGAAATGGTAAATATGTGAATGTCTATCATATGGCGCGAGTCGTAAAAAATGTATAACAAGCATCGCCACGCGTGGGATTTTTAAGTCGCTGAATAGACTATTTCTGACTCACTGTTACATTCAAGGCCGCAGACATTCGTCTGCGGCTTTTTCTTTTTTTTGACGTCTCAATCGCATCGTCGGTGTGACAGATAGCATGAACGATGCATTGGTGTGAAGTGCCTCGGGAAAAGGTCGCGATATGGATTTAAACTGATGAAAAGCCATAGACTTTTGCGCAGCAGCTCGCCACACTGTGGGCATTGTTCACTAACCGATTCAAATCATTCAGGTATGAAGACTTCACTCGACCATCTTCCCGAACGTAAACAGCATGAACTTGCGCTGATCTCGACCATTTTGCGCGATACGCTGGAAGAATACCTCGTTGGTAAGCAGGGGAGTAAAGCTGAATTTCGGATCCTGAAAATCATTTTGTTCGGCAGCCATGCCAAAGGCGGTTGGGTGCGAGATATTCCCAATGGCTATGTCAGTGATTACGACATTCTGGTGATCGTTAACAAACCCGCGCTGGTGGAAGACGATCTCGTCTGGCGCAGGGCGGAAGAGCAGATCGACCGCAAAGTCAAAAGTGCACCGCTGGGGCTGATTGTGCATACCTTGGAAGAGGTCAATGAACAGCTCAGACAGGGTCACTACTTCTTCAAAGATATTCGCGAAGAGGGCATCGAAATCTTTGCCGCGACGCCGAAAGCGCTGGCCGAGCCGGGGGATCTGACCGATGAAGAACGCCATCAAATCGCACAGCAGCATTATGATTACTGGTTTGAAAGCGCACAGCGATATATCTATTTCTATGAGTGCTCCTTATCTGAGAAAAAATGGTTAAGTGAAGCAGCTTTCAATCTTCATCAAGCCGCAGAGCGATTCTTTGCCTGTACCTTACTGGTTCTGACCAACTACCTGCCCAAAACCCACAATATCGAAAAGCTGAAAAAATACTGCGCCGAGCAAGACCTTGCCTTCGCAGATACTTTCCCGATGGATGACAAATTCCACCGTCGCAGCTTCCGCCGCCTGCAACGCGCTTACATCGACGCTCGTTACTCGATGCATTACGAAATCACCGAAGAAGAACTGGTGTATCTGCAAAGTGAAGTGGAGAAGCTGAAAGGGCTGGTGGAGCAGGTTTGTCTGACGCGGCTTGAGGTATGATTCCACTTATGCAGCACGCATCGAAAATGATGTGTGCCTTGTGTCTTCCTCTTTATCCCCTTATCTTTCATCCGCTAGCCAGATTGTTTTTTTATAGTCGATTCCTCATTTACCGTAGGCATTACCGTGACTCTTTGCTATAAATATATGCAATGAATTGATAAATGTTTATACCCACATTTCGTATGCGAAAGAGCGGTAGCGTGGAAAAATGTCATGCTACACCATGAGATGTGAAAGCGGACTCTTTACACCACCCAATAAAGATACGTTTTAATGGTTTTTCACGCGTAGTGACGAGCCTGCATCAACTCTTTTAAATTCGTGAGAAACAGGGATTTCATTGATAACTCCAGCACTGTTTTTATCAAATCACAACGTGGATAAATTAGATCGAACAAGTCAGCATTTTGCGATAGATGTTGAAAAAGATCCGACTTTTTACTATTTGATGGTGAGTTGTGGGATTCAGTTTAGAAAAAGAATTAAGTTATACGGAAGTATTCTCATAGAGTGGTATTTATAAGAAATGTTATATTTCTACTCACGAATAGTCATATATACAATCTATTTTATTTAAAACCACTTGATTTTTATGAATTAAACCATATTAAATGTGTGGATAAATTTAAAAGGTGACTCCATGCAACAAGCTCCCAGTACCAAACTTCAGATGCACTACTACTTGAATGATGAATTGCACCGTATGGATGCAATTGTTCGAAATAAATGTGAGGCAGAACTATTAGCTATCGTGCAAGAAGTAGCTAAGGCTCTAAATACTCATATCATCATCGATGCAGAGGCATGGAAAGAAGGTGGTCTCAGGGATATATGGGCTTTTGCAAATGCAAACGCAGGGGTGTTATCTGTGATTATTGGTGTTACTAGCATTATAGTTTCACGTATTCCAACAAATAATCCTGAATTAGAACAACTTAAAAAAGAAGATCTGAAGCTTAGTATACTTTAGCGTAAGGCTCGCCTTGCCAAACTTGAAAATGAGGTTGAAGCAGATAACGTTACTAAGGAAACTGTTGAAAAGGTTGCTAAGTTAGTTGATAGCAACTACAAAGTAGTAACTCGTAAATCCAATTTTTATAAACAGTTAAATAACACACCGAGAGTTACAAAAATTGGAATCAACGGCTTAGATATCGAGGGTAAGGATGTATTTGATGAGGTGATTGTTAAACGTACTGACTTTAAACGTTTTATCCTTCATTCGAACGTTTTACCCGTGCAAATTGAAGATGAAGCGGTAATTGAAATTATTTCTCCCGTATTGAAGGCTGGTAAACACAAATGGAAGGGAGTTTATCAAGGTGAAAGCATCAGTTTCTCCATGAATGATAAAGACTTTAAAAATGATGTATTGACAGAGAAAATTAGTTTTACTCATGGTGCTTCAATCAAATGTGTATTGCATATCCATCGTAAACTAGATGAAATCGGCGAGGTTGCTATCACGGGTTACTCAGTAGAAACAGTGATCGAAAACGGTCATGAGGGCATTTTACTAGAGACTGCTCAAGGTAAAAATCACCGTCACCAAAAAGCACTAAGAAATGGGCAACAAGACATGTTTGCGAACCTCGATTAGCGCACTTTAAAAAGTGCATCAGCAGACATTATTTGCTCAGACACTTGTAGTAAATATTATCCTGTGGCTTTGATGCACGTGACTATGTGTCATTCAATAGCCATTAAAAATGTATAAGAGTTTAATTAATAATGAATATAATATCTTTATCAGTAGTATTGCTCTCAATTATCTGTGTTATTTCAGTGTGGCATTTAAATAGAGTGCTATCTCCAGATAACTCGCGTGCCAAGATGGCTGTACGTTTCGTTGGTTCTTTTTCTATCGTTTTAGTCCTTCTTTCTGGTATTAATCAATTTAATTCAAACAATAGTGCAAAAAACATCCGTAAATATGAACTTGATTTAAAAGTTGGTGAAAATCTTGCGGAAAGAAGGATTTCTATATTAGATAATTACTTTAAGGTATACATGAGGTCAGTTGTTGTCAGTAATTATTCAATGTATCAAGCTGGAATTAAAAACCTTACCGAAGATGAAAAACGAACTTTATCATGGGATCAGGGGGTATTGCCTAAACGAGAACGAGAACGAGAACGAGAACGAGAACTGGAAAGTGCTCGTGAATCGTTTGAAATATTGCAACGACAAGCGAGAGAAATTTTAGACTTAAGTATTCGTTACCCTCATCGAGTTCCAAAACAGATGACGGAGTGGGCTAAGAAGACGCTAAATATTAAATTCTTAGACCTTCCCAATTATATAAATGCATACAGTGATTCGTTAACGGTTATAAATTATGCAAAGAGCTTAGGTTCTGCAACAGGGGAAGCAATACAAACTGTTAGAACAGCAACAGAAAAGCTTGAGAAATAGAAGAAACACCTAACAAGAGACGTTCCAATTGACCTCGTACTGTCACGAATTTTGGTTCCCAAAATATCGCGCCAGCACTCGGCAAATGAACTTTGCGTTATAAATCAAAGCAAGGCTGAGGAATATGCTGACACAAACTGAAAGATTGGGTGTAACCAAACTAGATTACTATTTTTCCTCTCACGGGTGGTTGTTCAGAGAGCAAATGGTGCATGATTTCGGTATTGATGCTCATGTTGAAACTACCAATGAAAAGTACCCTACAGGGCAATTAATAGGTATACAAATAAAGTCAGGAATGAGCTTTTTCTCTGAAGAAAAGGATGATTTATATGTTTTCAGAACAGGAGATAAACATATTGAATATTGGTCTAACCATACGCTTCCAGTGATTTTAGTTTTATACAATACAGATGATGATATTTTGTATTGGCAGGCTATTAATGAAAGCACTGTTGTTTCCACTGGTAAAGGATGGAAAATAGAAGTCCCTAAAAATCAAATTATGGATGAGCGAAGCTTAATAATTCTAAGCAAACTAACTCAGCCAGAGCCTTACATACAAAAGCTTAACAAGTTGAAGCTTGATCGTTATTGGATGGAAAAAATAAACGATGGGCAAGAGGTTTTTGTTGAATTTGATGACTGGATCAATAAGTCACTTAGCAGGTATCAAATAAGGCTGAGTTGTGAAGATGACAGCCAGCATTGGCCAATGACATATTGCCCTGGCATGTCAATTGAAGAAGCTCTAGAATTTTTCTTGCCATGGGCTAATTTCCGAATGGATTTAGAGGCCCATCGTGATGGTAGTGTTGGCCAATGGGATGCCGAGTGCTATATGGCTTACGATAAAGAGGAAGGTAGGGCAATACATGGAATGTCATTTGAAGAGTGGTACAACGAGCCAGATGAAATAGTCCCTTATCAAGAAGATGGAGAAGTTGCTACATATCGATTACAGCTAGAGCTAAATGATCTTGGTAGGGCATTTATGGAAATAGATGGCTTTCTATCAGATAAGAGCAAATTCCAAGGTAAGACATTCACAACTGATGATTTACAGTGGTAAAGAGATATAACAAGTTAATCAACTGGACGCATAACAGTTGTCATCGTTTTCGCAAAAGAAAAAGATGGCAAAAACAAAGCCAACCTACGCGCCAGTTATTAGGGCGTTATAGCGCAGAGGGCAATATGAAAATAGAGTTAGCTGAAAATTGGGTTAAAAGTTATGAGTCGCTCCTCAATGGTCTCGAACTTGAACCAGAACATAAGAAAGTTGTTCCCCTCGCTTTGTTACAATTAGCGCTTGAACACAATGCTGCAATTATAAAATTAATTAGCCTTGGGTATCATGGTTCAGCGCTAGCCCTACTTCGCCCACAAAGGGACGCGTTCTTACGCGGTATCTGGATGTATCGTTGTGCATCAGAAGATCAACTACTGAAGTTTATGAAAGGTAAAGAGCCACCGGGTATTAAAGTCCAACTTGCTCAAGTCGAACAAACTGAAGGTTATCGACATGGTCATTTGTCTCAGCGTATGAGTGAAATAAAAGAGTTCTTGCATGATTTCACTCACGGTGGGCTTTATCAATCAGCTAGTCGCGATAAAGGTCATCGAATAGCCGGTGGGCATTCAGAAGAGCAAATTCAGTGGCTAGTAAAGCAATCTTTGATGCTTTCATTCCTGACTACGTTGGAGGTATGCCATATCTTCAATGATGCACCTAGAGCACATGAATTAACATCTATATTCAATAAACTGATGGAGGTTCATAGCTAGAGGCTAGTTGCGCTATAACAAGAAACTATGGCGTCAATAGTTAATTTTTGACGCTATCTTTATCCCACATAACACCGTCCCTCAACATCGAATTGAGTATTACAACCATCTTTCTCATACAGGCAACGATAGCCACTTTTTTGGGTTTTCCTGCCGCTAGTAATCGTTCATATGTGGCTTTGAAAATGGAGTTACACTGGATAGCCGACATCATCGCCATATATAAAACGGTTCTCACTTGAGCACGTCCACCTTGGATCATTCGCTTACCTTTTTGGCGACCGCTTTCTCTTGTTATTGGAGCAACTCCAATGAGAGAAGAGGCTTGCTTATTGGTGATGTAACCGAGTTCAGGTACGTTACTGATGATAGAAGCGGCGACTATTTTACCGACACCTGGCATGCTTTGTAGTAACTCATTTTTGGCTTGGTACTCAGGGGAGCAGGTCACTACAACTGTATTCGTTAGCGGAATACGTTTCTGTTCTAAGGCTATCAAAGGGTGAAATTGTTGCGACGACACATAACAAGCATTGCCACGCGTAGGATTTTTAAGTCACTGAATAGATAACCATTTCTGACTCATCGTTACATTCAAGGCCGCAGATATTCGTCTGCGGCTTTTTCTTTTTTGACGTCTCAATCGCATCGTCGGTGTGACAGATAGCATGAACGATGCATTGGTGTGAAGTGTCTCGGGAAAAGATAACGATATGGATTTAACCCGATGAAAAGCCATAGACTTTTGCGCGGCAGCTCGCCACACTGTAGGCATTGGGTAATCTAGCGGTATACCATTTTAGAATTCTTCGACTGAGAGTGAGCTGCGAGTTTAAAGGGATTGATCAATTGAATGATTTGAAAATAGCGTTGCTATTCATAGTATTGACATCAATATCGGCAAATGCCCATGATGTTGGTTTTCGACGGTTAGATAACGTCTCAACAAATGGTTTATCAATGTTTGTGCTTTATCCGACCACATCGAAGCCAAAGTCGGTTGATTTCGGCCCTTTTACGCTGAATGTTGCGATTGGCGGGGCAATGGAAGACGGTCGCTTTCCATTAGCGGTTTTATCGCATGGTTCAGGCAGCAGTGGCTTATCCTACAAGGATATCGCGCTTTCACTCGTTCACCATGGCTTTATTGTTGCGATGCCTTTGCATCCTCACAATAATTACCTCGATAATTCACTGGAAGGTAAGGTCGAGAATTATGTCAACAGGCCGAAGGATATCTCTGCGTCGATAGACAAGTTATTCGCAATACCAAAGTTAAGCGCTCATATTGACCCACAAAAAATTGCTGTATTAGGGCACTCTATTGGTGGGTACACAGCCCTGGTTGTTTCCGGTGCCATCGCGAAGACCAAAGCACTGATTGATTTATGTAAAAGTTTACCAACACTGCCCGATCCTTACTGTGCCCCAGTCTTGAGTGGTGAATTAACCCAAAACATTACGGTGAATTCAAAAGATACCAGAATTCGGGCTCAAGTATTAATGGCGCCTGTTGGTGCGCTCTTTTTGTCTAAACACGCCTTTGACAATGTCGATATTCCAACGTTATTGCTCGTCGCAGGAAAAGATCAAGAGCTGACTGCGGCGTACAATGCGCAAGTGATAAAAAATGGCCTTGAAAAAACGGGGCGACTCACGGTCAAAGTCATTCCTAATGCGGGGCATTACTCATTTTTAACGGCTTACCCTGATTCTTTGAAAGCGACGTTAGGCGTCATCGCACAAGATCCGCAAGGCTTTGATCGTGTTGAGTTCCAAAAAAGTATTGGCGATCAAATTGCCACTTATCTTATTCAAGTTTTGTCACCACACACATAATCATCATTTAGCATGTTTGTCATTGAAGGAGGAAACTTGAACACAAGTGTTACGATCAGTCTGGCTCAAATCCCAGTCAGCAAAGGCGATGTAAAGGCCAACCTTGAACAGCATCTTTACATGATTGAACGCGCAGCTTCTTCCCAAGCTGATGTGGTGGTATTTCCGGAACTGTCATTAACGGGGTATGAACTTGAGCTGTTGGCTGAGTTGGCTGTACCGCCAGAGTCATCGCACTTCCAGACGCTATCTCAAGCCGCTGTTGACCACGATATTGTCGTTATCGCCGGATGCCCGCTTAAACAGGAACAATCGAGCAAACCAACAATCGGTGCGGTTATCTGTTTTCCTGACGGCACTGTGCAGTTTTATGTAAAACAGTCCTTACATGCGGGAGAAGAGGTGTATTGCTCATCAGGTGAGACGGATTACTGTTTCCACATCAAAGGATATCAAATCGCATTGGCGGTTTGTGCCGATTTTGCCGACCCTCAGCATGCTCAGCGCGCCAAAGCAGCCGGTGCCGATATCTACGTTGTGAGTGCTTTAATCTCAGAGCACGGTTTTGTACCGGATGGCAAGATTTTATCTCAAACAGCAACTGAACATGGTTTTCCTGTTTTTTTGAGTAATCATATTTCAGTCACCGGCGGGTGGGACACGTGTGGTCGCAACGCCGTCTGGAACTCACATGGCGAGCTTGTGTTGAGTTCTGAGACTAAAGATAGCTGTCTGGTCTTGGGGACGGTCACTGGCAATCAGATCGAAGCCGCGAAAATATAACGGTTCTGTCATCGGAAGTGATGATATCTAAATGAACGAGGAAGCAATCATCGTGACGAAAAAGAGAAACCCAATTTGGGCAGCACTGTTGTCAGTGCTCACACCGGGTCTTGGGCATGTCTATGCCGGCGATTTAAAAAAGGGCTTGTCACTTATCGGTATTGAATATGGTGTCATCCTCGTGGCGGGCATCGCTGGTGTGCTATCGACGTTCTATGGCATTGCAGCGCTGATTGTCTTTTTTATCGGGTTTTATATTTTTGTCATCATCAGTTCAGTGAGACTGGCACTGAAAAACCGGCAATACCCATTACAGCCATATAACCGCTGGTATTGGTATCTGGCGATATTGATGGCTGTCTCGCTGATTGCCAATACATTGTTCTCTGCGCGTGGTGCGATTCTCGGTTATCAAACGTATCAGATTCCTTCCAGAGCGATGGAACCGACTTTGCAGGCCGGTGACTTTATTACGGTGAATACCCGATATCACCAACCCAAAGTGGGGGATGTGATCGTATTTTTATACCCGAAAGATCGGCGGATCCTCTATGTTAAAAGGGTTGCGGCAGTGGGGGATGATACGGTCTCGATACACGATGGCGTGGTATATCGTAATGGCAAGCCTGAGCCCTCGCTCGCTGTCCCGGAGGATCGCAGAGTCAGAGATATTTCGGTCTCTATGAATGAAAGACGTATTCCTGAAAATGAGTTGTTTGTTCTTGGCGACTGGCGAGATAACAGCAGCGACAGCCGGTTTTGGGGAACTGTCCCGGTCAATGATGTGATTGGTCAGGTAACGCAAATCTGGTTTGCCGACGATACCAGCAGGATTGGCAAAACGGTTAAATAACACGCATCTGCATCCATGCCCGTACAGGTTTCCAATGACAGCCCCAGCGCCTGAGAGACGTTGGGGCTGTTCATAAAAGCAACACATCTCGGGAAAAGGCGTGGTTATGTGCCACGCAGTTGTAATAAGTTATCGGCCAGTTCCGAAAATCCATAGCCGCCGTTGCGTTCGGTGATGAAACTGGGCTGATGAGTCAAATCATCCATGACTGCAAGAATATTATTGACGCCAAAGGTCAGTGGCAGCCAAGCGAACATACTTTCGTCATTGTGAGAATCACCGATGTAGGTCACGGTTGCCAAATCGATTTCATCCTGCTGCGTGATGCTGCGTAAAAACGACTTACCACTGCGTTGTTTGCTATGTTCTCCCACCCACGCATTGATATGGATCGAGCTCACCATCACATTGACGGGGGAGCCATCGATGTTTAAGTCACCAATCCGCCGGGCAATGTCTTGTGCAATGGTTTTGTTCACCGGAATGCGATCTTGACTTAAATTAATCGCAACGTCGCAGATTCGGTAACCTTGGTCTGTGGCGAAATCGACGTCCGGGTAATCGGCTAAAATCGTCCCGATTTTTTCTCTGAGCTGCTCCTGACGCACACGCATCGTGTCAACCGGTTGGGTGTAGTGGGTTTGAAAACCGTGGCGATTTTTGATCATCCAGAATGCGCCATTTTCCCCAATCACTCCGTACAACGGCCAAAGTTTGGCGATATGATCGCACCATCCGGCACAAGCGCCGGTTACGGCAACGACTTTTACCCCGGCGCGGTGCAACCGTTCGAGAGCGGTGAGCGTTTCCGGTGGAATTCGCCCGCGCCACGTTAAAGTGTCATCCACATCAGTGAGTAACCATTCTATCTTTTTGGCTCGCTCTGCGGTCAGTTGTTTGATCAGACTAACCATTGATGATCTCGCTCTGTACGGTGACGGATAACGGAGAGGGCAGGCGTTGTTCACTGGTCGCATCAAACAGATGAAGATGTTCGAGAGAAATTGCCAAACCTAACGTTTCACCGATATCAAATCGCTGCCCTTCATGGACGCGAATAATTAGCTTTTGAGCCTCATTGTCACGGATGTGGCAGTACAATAAGACGTCTGCACCCAATGCTTCTATCATCTCAATGGTTGCCTCAAACATTGGATGGTTTTCGACAATCTGAATATGTTCCGGGCGCATGCCCAGTTTAACTTGCCCGAGTGCCCACCATGTGGTGTCCATCTTCAATGAGTACCGCCCCAGTTCGAGCCCGTCGGCCGTGATAAGGCAATCCAGAATGTTCATGGCAGGCGCGCCGATAAAGGTTGCCACAAACAGCGACGCGGGTTGTTGGTAGATCGCCATCGGTGTGCCGACCTGTTCAATATTGCCTTGATTGAGCACCACCAGCTTATCGCCCAAAGTCATGGCCTCGACCTGATCGTGGGTGACATAAACCGCAGTGGTCTGCAAACGACGCTGGAGTTTTTTGATTTCCAGCCGCATCTGGACACGGAGTTTCGCGTCAAGGTTCGACAGCGGCTCATCAAATAAGAAGACTTTGGGCGAACGGACAATCGCACGTCCCATCGCCACGCGCTGGCGTTGCCCACCGGAAAGCTGTTTAGGTTTGCGTTCCAGTAGATGGTCAAGCTCTAACATGGTTGCGGTGTCTGTCACCATTTCACGTATTTTCTCTTTGGGAACTTTACGATTTTTCAGCCCGTAAGCCATATTGTCGAACACCGACATGTGCGGATAGAGCGCATAATTTTGGAACACCATCGCAATATCTCGCTGCCCGGGTTCGAGATCGTTGACCGGTTGTTCGTTGATCGTCAACTGCCCGGCACTGATCTCTTCGAGGCCCGCGATCATTCTGAGCAGGGTCGATTTACCGCAGCCACTTGGCCCGACTAAAACCACCATCTCACCGTCATCAATCGCGAGATCGACACCGTGTATTGCCTGAAATCCGTTCGGATAAGATTTTTTAATGTCCGTGAGTGTTAATGTCGCCATGATTTATTTCTCCGCATCGACCAAACCCTTCACAAATGCTTTTTGCATACCAATCACCACCAGCACCGGTGGCAGCATTGCAATCAGGGTAATCGCCATAATTTTGTTCCATTCCACAATGCCATCATTGACGTTTAATAACTGCTTAATGCCCATCACGATGGTGTAGTATTTGATATCGGTGGTAATCAGTAACGGCCAGAGATACTGGTTCCAGCCATAGATAAAGGTAATTACAAACAGCGCCGCGATATTGGTGCGAGACAACGGCAGCAAGATGTCAAAGAAAAATCGCCACGGCCCTGCGCCATCGATACGTGCAGCCTCGACCAACTCGTGCGGCACGGTCATGAAAAACTGACGGAACAGAAATGTCGCGGTCGCACTGGCAATCAGCGGAATTGTCAGTCCGTAAAACGAATTGAGCATGTGTAAGTCAGTAATCACTTCAAAGGTCGGCATAATGCGCACTTCGACCGGCAACATCAGCGTGAAAAAGATCACCCAGAAGGCCAGCATTCTGCCCGGAAAGCGGAAAAACACCACGGCATAAGCCGACAGGATCGAAATCACCAGTTTGCCGACGGTGATACAGAGCGCCATGATTAACGAATTGGTCAGCATCAGCGCGAGTGGGAACTCGGAGCCATTGACTTTATCGCCGGAGGAAAACAGTGCCTTGAATACATCCAGCCCCAAATGACCGAACCATAGTGGTGTGCCGGTGGCGAAATCACCATTGCTGTGTGTGGTTGCGACAATTGCCAGCCAGACGGGAAATGCAACCGAAGCAATGCCGAGAATCAGCGTCAGGTGACAAAACAATTTGAATAAGGGTCTTTGTTCAACCATTAGTAAGTCACCTTTTTCTCGACATATTTAAACTGAATCACCGTCAGCAGGGCGACAATGATCATCAGAATGACCGACTGTGCTGCCGACGAGCCCATATCCAGCCCGATAAAACCATCGTTATACACTTTATACACCAGCGTTGAGGTGCTGTTACTCGGGCCGCCCTGAGTCATGGCGTGAATGATGGCGAAGGTATCAAAGAAGGCATACACGAAATTCACCACCAAGAGAAAGAAACTGGTCGGCGTGATCAGCGGAAAACTAATCGTCAGGAAACGCTTGATCGGCCCGCTGCCATCAATGGCGGCTGCTTCATGCAGCGACTTCGGTACCGACTGCAAGGCCGCCAGAAAGAACAGAAAATTGTAGCTGACTTGTTTCCATGTTGCGGCAATCACAACCATAATCAGTGCCTGTGTGCCGTTCAGTTTCGGGTTCCAGTCAACACCAAGCAGACGAATCCAGTCGCTGATAATCCCGATGGTCGGATCGAACAGAAACAGCCACAGTGAACCTGCGACCACCGGTGCGACGGCATACGGCCAGATCAGCAGCGTTCGATAGGCCAGCGCCCCGCGGACAACATTTTCGGCTACGCCCGCTAACACCAGCGCACTTATTAACGCCAGACAGGCAACCGCACTACTGAACACAAACGTGGTGCCGAGCGACCCAAGATAGTGACTATCGACAAATAAACGCAGAAAGTTTTCGGCGCCGACAAATTCGGTTGATATGCCAAAGGCATCTTCGAGCTGTGTGGACTGCACAATCGCTTGTCCGGCAGGCCAGAGAAAGAATACAAACGTAATAAACAGTTGAGGTGCGATAAGCATCAGTGGTAACCAACGATGCTTAAACACCACTTGAGATGACATCATAATCAGTCACTTATTTCAGGTGAAAGCGGATCGAACCGATCCGCTTGTGTAACATGGTGTATATAATCAATGTGCGTGGAACCGGTTATTTTTGCGTCCGTTCAAAGCGGCGTAATTGTGCATTACCGCGTTTGACCGCATTGTTGAGTGCCGTTTGGGCAGATTCTTTGCCAGCCCAGACCGCCTCAAGCTCTTCATTAATAATGTCACGTGTCTGAAGGAAGTTACCGAAACGGATTCCTTTTGAGTTTGCCGTTGGTTTCTTGGATGTCATCTGAGTGACAGCGACTTCCGCCCCCGGGTTTTTCGCGTAGAATCCCTGCTGTTTGGTCAGCTCATACGCTTGTTTAGTGATGGGCAGGTAGCCGGTGAATTGGTGCCAGTCCGCCTGAACTTTCGCGCTGGACAAATATTTGAAGAACTTCGCAACACCTTGGTATTCGGCTTTGGAGTGGCCTCTGAGGACCCAAAGCGAAGCGCCGCCGATAATGGTATTCTGCGGTGATTTGATCACATGCGAGTCATAAGGCAGTTGGGCAACACCGACATCGATGCCTTTCATATTCTCTTTAATCCCGGCGAGACCGGCTGAAGAGCCCATGCTCATCGCACACGTTTGGGTATAGAACAGCGGCATCGCATCAGACTGGCGTCCGCCATATTTGAAGACACCATTTTTCGCCCATTGAGCCATTTGGCTGATATGGTTGACGAAAGGCTTGGTGTTGAATTCGAATTGCGTGTTCAGACCGCCAAAACCGTTGTTTTGGGTCGCCATCGGAATGTTATTCCGGGCGCCGAAGTTCTCGATCTGAGTCCAGGATTGCCATGTGGTTGTGAAACCGCATTTTGCCCCGGATTGCAGGAGCTTCTGCGACACTTTGCCCATGTCATCCCATGTTTTCGGTGGTGAGACAATACCGGCTTTTTTAAACATATTTTTGTTGTAGTACAGCACGGGGGTTGAGCTGTTGAACGGCATTGACAGCATTTTGCCATCATTGGTGGTGTAGTAACCGGTCACTGCGGAAAGATAATCGTTGGGGTTAAATGGTTCTTGGGTATCTTTCATCAGTTGATAAACCGGATAAATCGCTTTTTTAGCGCCCATCATGGTCGCGGTGCCGACTTCGAACACCTGAACGATTGCCGGCTGTTCTTTGGCCCGAAAAGCGGCAATGGCACTGGTCATCGTTTCCGCGTATGTGCCTTTGTAGACCGGCTTGATCTCGTATTGATCCTGACTCGCATTAAAATCGGTGGCAATCTGGTCGACTTTTTTCCCTAAAGCGCCGCCCATGGCGTGCCACCATTGAATTTCAGTTTTGGCAAAGACCGGTGCGCTGACCAGTGTCGTTGCAAGCGTCAAACCAATGAGTTTTTTAAGCATCATGCTAATTTTCCCTATTATTCTCATTTAAAATTCAAGCGAACATTCACTTGGCGTGAAATCGCCCGATTGATGTTCATATGAACACTACGCAAGCAAAATGACGCTTAAATGACAGATAAATGAATTTATTTGAACCCTATAAACTGTCATATGAACGTAATCTTTCCGTCACATCGGTTTGGAATGCTGCCTTCATCGATGAAGGAAAAAAACATCTGTAAGGACGGTTATTATGCGAGTCATGGCGCATCGGGGGTATTCGAGTCAGGCACCGGAAAATACGTTAGCTGCATTTCAACGAGCCATTGCATTTGGTTGCCAATGGATTGAGTTGGATGTGCAGTTAACCGCGGATCACATTCCGGTCGTGATTCATGACCAGACATTAGAACGTTGCACCGATGGGGTGGGTAAAATCGGTGAACTGACATTCAGCGAGCTGACGCAATATTCAGCGGGTCATTGGTTTGATCAAGCATTCAGTGATGAAACGGTGCCAAGTTTAGAAGCGACTTTGCAACTGGCGAAACAGCATCAGATCAACCTGAATATCGAGTTGAAGCTGTATCCCGGAGATGACGAAACGCTGCTCTGCCAACGGGTTGCAGCCGTGATTGATGCCGTCGGGATTGCTCAGACGCAACTGCTATTTTCCAGTTTCAGTACGACGGCACTGGCAGTGATGCAACGGGTGATGCCTGCAACTCGACGTGGGGTGTTATGGGAAACCATACCGAATCATGCCTTTGACATTTTGGAAGCGTTGGATGCCTTTAGTGTCCACTGCGATTATCGTCATCTGAATGAACAGCAGGCCACAGCGATTAAACAGCATGGCTATGCACTATATTGTTACACCCCGAATCATCCGCTGGATGTTACAAAGCACTGGCAGTGGGGCGTGGATATGATGATTACCGATAAACCGCACTGTTATTCACAACCGCTGACAGGTGATTGATGGAAGATTTAACCGTCCGGCAAGCGCAAATTCTGGCGTTGGTTCATCGTGATGAATACTGCGCCATTGAGGCATTATCCCACCATTTTTCGGTGACGACTCAGACGATTCGTCGTGATATCAATACACTCTGTTCGATGGGGCTGGCAAGGCGACATCATGGCGGGGTCGGTTTACCGGCGACGTTGTCGAATCGCAGCTATTTATCGCGTCAGGCAACCGATCAGACCGAAAAACGCCTGATTGCTGAACGTGTTGCACCGCTGATCCCTGACGGTAGTACCGTCTTTTTAGGCATCGGCACGACAATCGCCTTGATTGCAGAACGTTTGGTGCATCATCAAGAACTGCGTGTGGTCACTAATAATTTTGAAGCAGCGCATATCCTGTCTCACCATGAGCACATAGAAATTTGGCTCCCGGAGGGGCGAATTCGTAGTCATGACGGTGACATCGTCGGTGATCATGTCAGTCAGTTTTTTAGTCGCTTTTCCGCAGATATTGGCATTGTTGGCTGTGCTGCGGTCAGTCGCTTAACGCAACCGCCGAAGCCCGGCCGATCTGAAACTGAACTGGCGGAATTTGCCATGGAATATGAACTCCGGGAGGCCGCGGTCAGTCAGGCGATTGTCCATCATTCACAGCAAAAATGGCTGGTTGCCAGTCAGGCGAAATGGCAAAGAAAAGCCAATGCAAAAGTGATTGCGCTGAACCGGTTTGATCGTATTTTTACTGCGGAATTATCACAAGATGGACGGACCGACGCATAGCGGTGGTGTTTGCCTCATTTGTCACATCATTGGCGTACCGTTTCAAACGGTCATTGATGACATCGGAGTGCTTCGGTCAGTTGTTGTGTGATTTCATCAATAAACACGCGCACGCGGGCAGGCATGTAATGGGTTTGTGCGTATTGCATGACAATCGCCCCGTGATAGCTGCTTTTAATCGACCAATCGGGTAATAACCGGACAATCTCACCACTGGCTAATGCTTCCCGAACCACGAAATCGTGAAATATACCGATGCCCAGCCCCTGTTTGACGCCATTGAGCCGCATCTGTGAATGATTGACGGCATAGCGTCCGGTGACAGTGACGGTATGGGTTTCCTGCGCATGCATGAATGTCCAGATGTTATCTTTGCTATGTTCGGCCAGATAGAGACAGTCATGGTGTTTTAAGTCCAACGGATGGGCCGGCTGGCCGCGTTCCGTCAGATAATCCGGGCTGGCACACAGTACTAAATTCGTCTTACCGATTTCTTTCATCACCAGACTTTCATCGGGTTTGTCGGTTAAACGAATGGCGACATCAATATTGTTTTTAAACAGATCGATGTGGCCGTCCTCAGAGCGTAAACGCAACTGAATATCCGGATAGTGTTTGAGGAAAGGCACAACCAAAGGTTGCAGGACTGAATTGAGAAAGGCTTCCGGCGCTGCGACCGTCAGGGTTCCCGACGGATGAATATGCTCCGAAGTCGAGAGGTCAACTGCCTGTTGAGCCGCTTGCATCATCACCAGACATTGGTCATAGATCTGTTGGCCTGACTGGGTAATCATCAGTTTGCGGGTGGTTCTTTCCAACAATTTGGCGTGGAGTGATTGTTCCAGTCTGGTGACTAACTTACTCAGGGCTGAAGGCGTGACGCCCAGTTTTGCTGCCGCTGCTGTGAAACTGCCTTCGTTCACAATCAGAATGAAGGTTGCCAAATCCGGTAATAAGCTGATGAGTTGTGTCTGGCGCATTGAAATCGATCATCTCGTCAAAAAGGTTGCTGAGTCTATCATACCGGAGTGTCGGCGGAGGCGGGTAGTGCGATGAGAGCCCCGGTCGGTTTTATGTTAGACTGCCGGCTCATTTTCGAGGATAGATCGATGAGTTTGGAAAGGACATGAGAAAAATTGCCACACTGGGGCCGCAGGGAACATTTTCGGAAACCGCAACCCGTCGCTATATCGTCGGGCTGTCAGCATCAGCGACGGATACGCCGCCACTGCCATCCGAGCTGGTGTATTTCCCGACCATCGAACGGGCATTGGATGCGATTGGTTCGGATTGTGATGTCGGTGTGTTGCCGATTGAAAACTTCTCCGAGGGGTTTATTCCATCCGTGCTCGATCAACTGATTCATGCGGATCTCAAAGTCATTGGTGAAGTGATTCTTCCGATTCGGTTTTCTTGTGTGGGTACGGCAGCATTTGCTGATGTGCAGCAACTGTTTGTCCAGTTTGTCGCGAAGGGGCAGTGCAGTCGCTTTATTGAATTATTGGGCCACTGTCAGATTGTTCTGACCGAGAGTAATACCGAATCGCTGGCCTTGGCATGTCAGGCATCACAACCCAGCGCGGCGATCGTACCGGCTGAGAGTGTGCAGCAAGAGGCGTTTGCCGCAGTGGTTGAGAACGTCAATGACTATGAGAATAATCAGACTCGGTTTTTGGTCTTTGCCGCCCAACATTACCCGGAGACTTATGATCCTGAAGCCGCTTATAAAACCAGCCTGATAGTGGTCGATGAGCATGATCATCCCGGTTTCCTCGGTGAAATTCTGACCTCCTTTTCCCGCCGAAAAATCAATCTGACGTCGATTATTTCCCGGCCGACTTGTACCCAGTTCGGCAAATATTATTTCTTTATCGATTTGGATGGTCACCTCCGCGATCCCGCGGTGGCGGCTGCACTCAATGAAATTGAGGCGATCAGTAAAGTGAAACGGCTCGGCGCTTATTTGAAAGCAGACACCAACGTCTAGCCGGATGAAGTTCACTGGCTGTCCCGGTCGGTGTGCCTGTGCTCAGCCGGATGACAGGGTGGCGGCTGATTTACTGACTCAAAATACCGAGCATTTTGAGCTTACGGTAGATCGTGTTGCGGCTGACACCGAGCAGACGGGAGGTCTGGCTGATATTTCCCTGCGTCGCCTGATAGGTTTGTAGTAAACGATTTTCCACCGTGGTTTTCAGATCCGCCTCCCGCCGCATGTCACTGACCGCTGGTGGCGCGGTGTCTGCCAGTTGAATGGATGAGGTGGCGGTTGATGGTGCAGATGTCGTCAACGACTTCAAAATATGGCCGGGAATATGTGCTAGCTGTAACAGCGGTTCATCGCTGGTGAGCAGGCAAGTGACTTTCAGCATATTATCCAGTTCGCGAATATTGCCCGGCCAGAGATAAGCTTGCAGAATGTGCAGCAGTTGCGGGCAGATTTGTTGCTGATTGAGACGATACTGGCGATGAATATGCGCAATCAGTTGGGCTTTGTCTTGCCGATCCCGCAGTGGTGGCAATTCGAGCACCAGTCCGTTGAGCCGATAGTAGAGGTCTTGGCGGAATCGTCCGGCCGCGACTTCTGCGGTTAGATCCTTATGGGTGGCCGCGATGACCTGAATATTCACCGGTTGACTCTGACCCGACCCGACCGGAATCACTTCTTTTTCTTGTAAGACATGCAGCAGGCGACATTGTGCGTCCAGCGGCATGTCGGCAATTTCGTCGAGGAACAACATGCCTTGATGTGCCTGGCGGATCTTACCCTGATAACCTTTGGGGCTTGCCCCCGTGAAAGCACCGGCAACGTAACCGAATAGCTCCGATTCAATCAGGTCTTTGGGAATCGCACCACAATTGACGATCACCAGCGGATGATGTTTGCGTGAGCTGTGCTGATGTAACGCTTTGACGAATTCATTTTTACCGACACCGGTTTCTCCGAGAATCAGCAAAGGAATATCTTTATCGATCAGTTTATGCGCCTGTTGCCAAGCTTGTTCAATCCGGTCATCGCCGAAATGAAGTTCACAAGATGTGGTGAATGCACTGGCCGAGCGAAACGTGCTGGATTTTGTCGCGGCGGATTGAAGGGGATGTTGTTCAAAAACCAGCGCCCGGTCTTGCTGTTGTAAGAGGTCCTCAATGGAGAGCCCGATAATGTTGGGTCGTTCAAGTAACTGAAATGCAATGTGGTTATGCGCAAGAACTTTGCCGGATGCGTCCGCAACCAACACCCCTTGCCAGCCACTGTTGAGTAAGTTTTTCTCACAAGCCAGATTGATTTTAACTGCACCGTCGGGAATATCGCATAGCAGATGGTTTTCTACCTGTTGAACCATATTCTGCACCAGCATTTGTGTCGAGAGATCGTGTTGCTGTTGCTCGCTGGTAATATCCAGAATACCGATGAGTTGTCCGTGATGGTTAAACACCGGACTGGCCGAGCAACTAATAAACTGGTGCTGATGAACGTAGTGTTGTTTACCGATGATTGTTAAGGGGCGCGCTTCGACAATCGCAGTGCCGATGGCGTTGGTCCCTTTGAGGTTTTCCTGCCAGCAAACGCCATTCTCTAATGCGATCTGAGTCAGGCGTTCTTTAAACCGCGGTTGCCCCCAGCTTGCCAGAATGACGCCTTCCCGGTCGGTCAGGATCAGGCGACTGTCACTATGGGCAAACATCTGGTTAAACAACGGTACCGCATACGTTTCGACGGCTTGAATCAGCGGATTGACCGACCATTTTCGTTCTTTGAGCTCCGCACTGGACATGATGATGTTGTCAGGCTGTCTACGCTGTTTTAAACCGGCTTGATGACAGCGATCCCAGGATGATGTCAGCCAGTCACCAGCAGAAAATTGAACATGTTGCATCACTGTTTCACTCTTTCACATGAACGGTGTTCCATTTTGGAACACTTGAACAATTTGCAGAGAATCATCGGGTTACCCCGACGCCGATAAGTTATAGTTGTTATTTTTTGTTAATCATAGTGTTACACAAAAGTAACAACAAGTTTTTCCGTGCTGGCCTGTGATTTGCGTTACATAGAAAATTACGGGCAAAACAGAATGCCTGAACAATCCCATAATAAACAATCTCATAATAAAGAATGTCATCACAAAAAATGACGTGAACGTGAACGATAAAATAGGCCAGAAGGAACGACATATGATCTATGCGCAACCCGGAACAGCAGATGCAATCATCAACTTTAAATCCCATTATGATAACTACATTGGTGGTCAGTGGGTCAAACCGGTTGGTGGAACCTACTTTGACAATATTTCTCCGGTGAATGGTCAGCCTTACTGTCAGGTTGCCCGCTCTTCGGAAGCAGATATCAACCTTGCCTTGGACGCAGCGCATGAAATTCGTGCTCAATGGGCTGCAACATCCGTCGCTGAACGTGCCAACATTCTCCTCAAAGTTGCCGACCGCATTGAAGCGCATCTGGAAGAGCTGGCTGTTGCTGAAGCATGGGAGAATGGCAAACCTGTCCGTGAAACATTGGCTGCGGATCTGCCGTTGGTGGTGGATCACTTCCGTTATTTCGCCGGTTGTATTCGAGCGCAGGAAGGTTCAGCAGCAGAGTTGGACAGCACCACGGCAAGTTACCACTTTCCTGAGCCCATTGGGGTGGTCGGACAAATTATTCCGTGGAACTTCCCGATGTTGATGGCGGCCTGGAAATTGGCCCCGGCACTGGCGGCAGGCTGTTGTGTGGTATTAAAACCTGCAGAACAGACACCAACGTCTATACTGGTATTAATGGAAAAAATTGGTGATCTGTTGCCACCGGGCGTCGTTAACGTCGTCAACGGATATGGTGCTGAAGCCGGACAAGCATTAGCCGTCAGTAACCGAATTGCCAAACTGGCGTTTACCGGTTCAACTCAAGTGGGCAACCATATCTTGAAATGTGCAGCAGATAATCTGATTCCATCGACTGTTGAGCTGGGCGGTAAGTCTCCGAATATCTACTTCTCCGATATTTTCGATTACGAAGATGAATATTTAGATAAGTGTATTGAGGGGATTTTGCTGGGATTCTTCAACCAAGGTGAAGTCTGTACGTGCCCGTCTCGGGTGTTGGTGCATGAATCCGTTTATGAACGGTTTATTGAGAAAGTGATTGAGCGGGCGAAAACCATCAAACAGGGCAATCCGCTCGATACTGAAACGCAAGTCGGATCGCAGGTATCGCAGGAACAATTCGACAAGATTCTCAGTTATCTTGAAATTGGTCGTAACGAAGGCGCTCAAGTTTTGTTTGGCGGAGATACATCACAGCAGCATGGCGGTCTCGAAAATGGCTACTATATTCAGCCGACCATGCTGTTCGGTCATAACAAAATGCGTGTCTTTCAGGAAGAAATTTTCGGTCCGGTGATTGCCGTTACGACGTTTAAAGATGAAGCCGAAGCTTTGGCGATTGCCAATGATACAGAGTATGGTTTGGGCGCCGGTGTATGGACGCGCGATACTAACCTCGCGTATCGCATGGCAAGAAATATCGAAGCAGGCCGGGTTTGGGTGAATTGCTACCATGCTTATCCGGCACATGCGGCTTTCGGTGGTTATAAAAAATCAGGCATTGGCCGGGAAACACACAAGATGATGCTCGGTCATTATCAGAATACGAAGAATATCTTGGTCAGTTACAGTACCAACCCTCTGGGATTCTTCTAAGGTTTGTCTCCCCGCTTCACAAAAGAGAAGTTGTGAAGCACTTATTGTGCTAGGAGCTAAGGAAAGTTTAGCACGCTTACGCAGCGCCTCTGTTTTCAGCGGCGCTTTTTTATTGGTAATCAATGCGTTGCTGTCTATTTCTGTGATTACTGATTCCGTGTTGATTATTGATCCTGCCACATCCTCACGTCAGAATTGTGATGTACATTTATGTGCATAGATGCTATAACTCCTCTTGCATTAGTGTTTTAACTTGTTGTTTTTAATTATTATTTTGTAAATTATTTTTTAAGTAAACGTTTGAGATGGTGTTATGCATATTTTTCAACAATCAGATCCGGCTCGCCGCCGTTATGGCCTCGCGGCATTCATTGGCCTTATCGCAGGTATTGTGTCTGCATTCGTTAAGTGGGGAGCGGAGCATCCGTTACCGCCTCGTAGTCCCGATGATATTTTCAGTGCGGCTTGTGCGCCGGAATTACTCAATCGTGTCGCTGAACAAATTGACTGTTCGCGTAATTTTTTAAATCCACCGTATGTTTTTCTGCGTGATTGGCTAGGAATGGTTGACCCGAACAGTGCGGTATATACTTTTGCCGGACATGTGTTCAACTGGGTTGGCGTGACACATATTATTTTCTCTATTGTGTTCGCCGTTGGTTACTGTGTGGTGACGGAACGCTTCCCGGTTTTTAAATTATGGCAGGGGTTGCTTGCCGGTGCATTGGCACAACTGTTTGTCCATATGATCTCTTTCCCGTTAATGGGATTAACCCCACCGGTGTTTGACTTGCCTTGGTATGAGCATGTGTCTGAAATTGTCGGGCATTTAATCTGGTTCTGGTCGATTGAAATTATTCGTCGCGATTTACGCAATCGCATGACGCACGAACCGGACCCTGAAGTGCCAATCACCGCCCGGTAAGTTGAACCGCCATCGATGAGATGCCGCCCCGTCTGTTGCTTTGACGTGGTGGCATTTTTTTTGATTGTTTCGGTACTGTCTGGCGGTAACGGATTCTGAGAAAAAAGCATATTGAGTCAACAAAAGTATATTGCATAACAATTAGTTAGACTTCTAGCCATCTTGCGAAAGCCCGAGGTCGATATGCTAGACTGATAAAACGATGTACAACAATGGTGATTGATCAATGTCATTTAAGATGCCGCCTGTCACTGACACGCAACAAGGTGCGGTCAGAAAAGTAGGATTTGAATTGGAATTTACCGGTTTGACGCTTGAACAAGTGATTGAACCCTTGTGCTCGATTCTGGAGGGGCAAGTTGAACAGCGGTCTGCGGTTGAGTTTCGTGTGCATACCGACGATTTAGGGACGTTCAATCTCGAATTAGACTGGGATTTCCTCAAACGTAAAGCCCAAACGGCTTGGCAGGAAGACGATGGTCATCAACTGGTCGATATGTTACATCAGGCCGCTCTGCCGGTTGTCCCCCTTGAAATTGTCAGTCCGCCGATTCCGCTGGATCAACTGGAGCCGCTTAATCAACTTATTCCTGCGCTGCGAAAAGCGGGAGCAAAAGGGACAGAAGATTCTTTGATTGCTGCTTTTGGTGTGCATATCAATCCGGAATTACCGGATTTGAGTGCTGCCACGATCAATCGCTATCTCAAAGCCTTTGCTTTATTACAGTGGTGGTTAGTCGAAGCGCATGATGTTGATCCGACGCGGCGAATCAGCCCGTATATTGCGCTTTACCCGGAAGCTTATGTGAAAGAACTGCTCATTGATACATCCGTTGATTTGACGCATCTGTTCGACAGCTATCTCAAACATAATCCCACGCGTAATCGTGCGCTGGATTTACTGCCGTTGTTGGCCGAAATCGATGCTGATCGGGTTCGTCAGGTGGTTGATGACCCCAAAATCAAATCTCGCCCGACATTCCACTATCGCCTGCCGGACTGTCGGATTGAAGATGCCGATTGGGACCTGACCAAGAGCTGGGATTTGTGGTGTGTTGTCGAACAGCTTGCGGCGGATCCACAGGCTATCGAGATGCTGGCTGCACGCTTTCTTCAATTAGAGCGTCCCTTGATTGGTGTCGAACGTAAAATTTGGGTAAAGGAGATTTCACAATGGCTCAACGACCAAGGGTGGGTGTAACGGGGAACGGCAGGCGCTGGTCTCCTTCGTGGTGGTGTACCCGGATTGCATTATGGCTGGTTGGTGCGCGGTCGATCCGGCTGAGTGTTCATCACGCATGGACGGGTGAACCGTTGGATGCATTGATCATTAGTGGCGGTGATGACATCAGCCCCGAGCATTACGGTGGTGATGTCAATCAACAGGTACGGCTCGATC